>JAKVCU010000052.1 GCA_022448955.1 Saprospiraceae bacterium | reverse complement strand
ATACTGATAAGCAGTAGCAATGCAGTTAGAGATTGTTGCCTTAAAATCTGCAAAATTAGCATAGTACTTAGAGTATAAACATTCATTTATAATAAATTTCCAAAATATTTAAATCAAATTTAATTGTGGAGAATAGCAAGGTAAATAACATAGTTGTATACCTACTGATGTCGCATATTTTTGTACTAATTTACACTTCTGATATCTGGCATTATCTAGTACAATAACAATTGGTTTATTTAGCCCCAGATTAGCTAATTTAAATAACAACTGGCACAGACTTTCTGAATTAATATAAGTTTCATTTGTAATTGTAATTATTTCCTTAGTAACTGCATTAACTGCTCCTAAAACATTAAATTGTTTTCCACCGGAAGGTGAACAGATAAATGTTATTGTAAAACACCATAAAAATCCTAAGTATGCTCGATGTACAAAGTGGGCTGCATCAACAAAAAAACTACTTACTTTCCGCTAATAGCTTATTCCAGTAATGGTTATAGCTTTTATTGTCTATATTTTTCTACCTCTTCAATCTTTTCTGGGTCTACTGACTTTCCCGGCACATACCCCACTTTTAAGCAACGCAAACCTGTTCTGAGCAGAAATTCTCTTACCTGAGTTGGACTGCGCTTAATACCAGTTATTTTTTCAATGGCATCACTCGCTTCTGCAATACTTGTAGCTGGATGTTTCTCAAAATATTATTTCAAAATATCACTATACTGATTTAATTCACTTGGCTGTCCTTTGTGGTGTATTTTTTTTAGTTCTTCTACTCCTCCTGATTGATCTTGTTTAATGTAAACTATTAATGTTGTTTTTCATATTTTACACAAACTACAAATATCTTTATGTTTTATCCCCTGACTTTTTAGATACATAAATTCCATCTTTTTCTGTACTAATGGATGAAGATAATGATATCATTCATAATGAAGTTTATCAATGTCTTCTTGCCTAAAATCTATTTTTCACATCAGACTTTACCTGGTTTCTCAAGTAATATTGTTTATTAATTTATAATACTTGTTATTACCGCTATACAAAAGTCCAGCTTTTAACCGTTATTAGTATATTATAGCTACCGCAATCATATACAACTGCGTTATCCTAAGCTCAAGTACTGATTTGGAAATATAGGAGAAAGTTTTACATGACTTGGCGCGGGTCTACAACAATCAAGGATCGGATTTTTGCTAGTTTGCCCTACTTGTTACCTCTAGTAGACGTTTTTAGGTATGGTTTGTTTTTAATGGCACAGTTCCCGCCATTGAAACTCTTGTTTTTACCAATCTGGCCCCTGTTACAGATTTACTATGGGGTGCGTTATGCTGGACTGCTAATTTTCTTCGCTTTATTTATATTCGTTGTCAGAAACGAACCTATTAGCCATTTCATTCGTTTTAATACCATGCAGGCAATTTTAATAGATATTGCCATCTTTTTGTTTGGAGTCCTCACGGATTTAGTTAACTTAATCAGCATCGGTAATTTTGCGATTCAGACTTTATCTACTACCATTTTCTTAGGTGTTGTAGCTGCAGTAGCTTATTCCATCGCTCAATCACTTATGGGACGTTATGCAGAAATTCCCGCTATTTCAGATGCTGTATATATGCAGGTGCGCTAATTAGCGATTACTGATAAATTTCTATGGGTACTGGCTGTAACTCTATTTTCTAGACGACCAATACCTTCTATTTCTATGCAAACGCGATCGCCTAGATGTAATTCTCCCACACCTACGGGAGTTCCTGTAAGAATTATATCTCCAGGAAGCAAAGTCATGACTTTGCTGATGTAAGAGACTAGCACATCTGGGGTAAATACCATTTCATCAATAGATGCTGATTGTACTGGTTCAGGATTATCATTCAAAAAAGTTTGCAATCGTGCTCCTGGACTTAATTCCCTAACAATCCAAGGTCCCAAAGGACAAAAGGTGTCAAATCCCTTTGCCCTAGTCCATTGCCCGTCTTTTTTCTGCAAATCTCTTGCGGTGACATCATTGGCAATGGTGTAACCCCAAATTTTACTCTGAGCTTCTTCTGGGGTGCAATCAAACACACGATCCCCAATTACTAGGGCTAGTTCTCCCTCATAGTCCACTCTCTGGGATTGGGGAGGATAATGAATATTGCGTTCGCAAGGAATAATGGTAGTCGGAGGTTTGATAAATATTAACGGTTCTGGTGGAACTTTCGTTCCCATTGCCGCCGCATGGTCAGCATAATTCTTAGCCACTGCTACAATCTTCGAGGGGGAACAGGGAGCTAAAATCAGATAATTTTCCGCTTCCAGATACGCCTCTGTAGGTTGTCCTCCTAGCCAAGGGGGTGCATCCAACAATTGAACATTTAGTGATATGTGTAGTACACCATAGAAAATCTTTCCTTCTTGATTTTGAATTCGCACATAACGCTGCGCCATAATTTTTAACTTATATCCTCTTGTCTAGAATCACAATCGACTTTCCCCTTCTTTTATAACCATTAACTGTTTATGGCTTCATAGATGGAGAAATTCAGTAAATAATCACCATTGATGCAAAATTCCCCTGAAGTTAACACAAAGCATAAATTTAATCGATGGGGTTAACCATAAAAATTGAAAGCTGGTAAGATTATAATTCCTTGCTGCTTTTCACATTTGGGATAGCTAGTATCTAATCACACATGTAATCCCCATTGACATCAGCAGCCAATTAGTCCAAAAGGAGCGTATATTCAAAATGACAGTTGTTTACGAAACCATGTATATCCTGCGTCCTGAGTTAGGGGATGAGCAAGTAACACAAGCGATCGCTAAATACGAAAACTTGATTCGTGAAGCAGGTGCAGAGGATATCGAAATT
>JAKVCU010000051.1 GCA_022448955.1 Saprospiraceae bacterium | reverse complement strand
TAATACCTTTTGACGTATCTATTTTTCTATATTCTTCACTATCAAAACCTGGATCTGTATTTAAAAACAATCCGTTGGAGACTGTTCAATAAAGTGTGTCAAGCGAGTTAAGATAAAAATATAGAACTTGCACCAAAGACACAAGATATGTCAGACAAAGAGAAGCAACCAAGCAGCCTAGAAGAATTTGCACGTCAAGCAGCTGCACGCCTTCAATCGGGCGAAGAACTAAGTGGTAAAGATGGGGTATTAGCACCCTTGATCAAGCAAATAATAGAAGCCAGTTTGGAAGGAGAACTGGATGCGCACTTAGAAGANGAGAAATCTTTAGAGAAGGGTAATCGTCGTAATGGCAAAAGTCGAAAGAGATTGAAGACAGAATTTGGNTCGATAGATTTAGAGAGTAGTCGAGATCGTCTGAGCAGCTTTGAGCCTCAGTTGGTAAAGAAAAGGCAGACGAGTCTGGGAGCAGTCTTGGATAATAAAATCATTTCGATGTATAGCCGCGGGATGTCCTATCAAGATATTCAGGAGCATCTGGAAGATTTGTATGGATTAGAGATAGCAAAAGGTACGCTGAGCCATATTACAGATAAAGTATTACCCTTGTTGGAGGAATGGCGTACTCGTCCTTTAGATGAGATTTACCCCATCATGTGGTTGGATGCGATCCACTACAAAGTAAGGCATAATGGTCAAATTGAGCATAGAGCTGTTTATTGTGTTTTAGCATTAGATTGCTATGGTTATAAGCAGCTACTAGGCTTGTATGTGTCTGAAAATGAGGGGGCTAAATTTTGGTTGAGTGTTTTAACAGATCTTCAAAACAGAGGAGTAGAAGATGTTTTAATTGCATGTATTGATAACCTTAAGGGCTTTGCTGAAGCCATAGAAAGCATCTATCCCAAGGCAGAAGTGCAGTTATGTGTGGTTCATCAAATTCGCAATTCTCTGCGTTATATTACCAGTGAAGATCAGAAGTCATTCTTAAAGGATTTAAAGAAAGTGTACCAAGCAAAGAATAAAGAATCGGCAGCATTTAACCTCGATGAATTGGAGAAAAAATGGGGTGATAAATACCCTGTGGTGATCCTTTCCTGGCGTAATAATTGGGAGCGTTTGAGTCAATACTTTAAATTCGGTAAGCACATTAGGCGCATCATTTACACGACCAATACGGTAGAAGGCTTTAATCGCCAATTACGTAAAGTAACCAAGGCTAAAGCCGTAATGCCAAATGACCAGGCTCTATTGAAGCTCATTTTTCTGGCTGCCCAAAATATTACAGCCAAGTGGAATAACCCTATTCAAAACTGGGCTTTAGTGGTCCAACAACTGGCCATACATTTTGAAGGCAGATTTAAGATCGATTTGAATATTGATGGCCACTAAACGTAGTGGCTATCCCGCACATTTTATTGAACATTACCCTGGGTTTAGTGAAAGTGGAAGTAACAAGCTTTATATTGATAATTCCAGTACTTCTAGACCATTACTTTATGGAGATTTTAGTAATTACCGGTTACGAAACCATGGTGCTTTTTATATCAACTCGACCTCATCCGTAAGTAATGCTGGACAAATTTTCTTTGAGCATCAAGAAACAGATAAGTATACGATAGGTTATTATACTTCAACAGATTATTTATGTATCAAGAATGAAACTAATAATGATCGGATGATGTATTTTAAAAATGGGTTGGTTGGAATACAGCAAATCCCAAGCACGAATGATCGTGAAGTAGGAGGGAGTACTTCCAAATCCACGGCTGGCGACTGGCTAGCCAATTCTGATGCTCGCCTAAGAAAAATATCAACACTATTGCTTCTCGAATAGTACTTGATAACCTTCTACAACTTCATGGATTAACCTACGAATGGGATGATGATAAAACAGGAAGTAAGCGTCCGGAAGGAATTCAATACGGATTCACTGCGCACAATATTTGCCCAGGGTGAAGATATCTATGTTTACACCATCCATTCTTCAAAGCTTTATCATGCTAATTTAGCAGGCC
>JAKVCU010000050.1 GCA_022448955.1 Saprospiraceae bacterium | reverse complement strand
CAACGGCTACTGGTACATTGATTATTTCTTTTTTAAAGTCTTTGAGGAAAACAGTTACAACAACAGTTGATACCGACAGTAATAAAACAATGATTATAATATTTCTCTTTTTACCCATATTGAATTAAGCCCAACGTATTCGTGTATGGTTTGTGCGGAATATTCCGCGAGGAATATTCCGATAGTTCTGTTGTTTGATTAAAGTTAGGAATTTATTTTGAAGTTCGTGCGTAAGCATGAACTATACACGTTGTTGTATGCCGTATTTATTTTTCACTTTCTTTTTTTAGTTGGTTAAGCCAATATACCATATCATCAGCTAACTTATTATTCAATTTCTTTTTCATCAANCTAACAACCNAACCTTCCATGCTTTCTTCAACTCTAACCTTTGTTCCGTTTTCTGTTGGTTCTAAATACCAATTGTGAATTGCACTTGCACCAAAAGTCTTTCCTTGCCAACCAAGAGTTTTGTAAGGTATGAAAGAATGGATTTTTGACTTTATTTTACTTCCATTGGTTTTCCAAGTAAAACTACTTCCAACTTCTAAATTACCTTGTAGTTTTGATTTTTTTATTCTTTCATTCCATTTATCCCAGTTTTGAATATTGGTCAAAATTTGCCATACTTTTTCAGGTGTAGCCTCAATTAATATCGATTTTGTCTGAACTACTGGTGCTTCTTGATTAATTGTCATTTGTATTTGATTTTGTGCTTTGACATTAATGGTCAATGCTGTTAAAAAAATTAGAATTAAACCTTGTTTCATTTTTATTGAATTTTATTAAAACAAAGTTGAGGACTAATTTTTTCTGTTGGCTTGACTTAAATCAAGAAGTGTATTTTGTTTGCTTTTTTCGTATTCTACTTAATGTCTCGGCTGTCATTCCAAGCATTGAAGCTATTTGATTAAGTGGTACTTGATTAAAAAGAGTTGGATTAAAGGCAAATAATTGATTGTATCTTTCTTCTGCATTAAGTGCTAAATGAGAAACTACTCTATTTTCTAAAATAGTAAAACACTTGGCTAAAAACATCTTTTCTAATTTATTCCACCTTGGAACTCTTGTTGAAATTTTGTTGTAATTCTCTTTTGAAATAGCCAAAAGTTCTACATCTGTAGTTGCCTGATAGTTAACTTTTGCCTTTTGGTCAAAGAGAAAACCCGATAAGTCAACAGCAAAATATCCACTTGTAGAAAACCATTTCGTTACCTCTTTGCCATTAACGTATAAGAATTCTCGGAGTATTCCCTTTTCCACGAATCCCATTTGTCTTACGTATTGACCTTCTTTCAAGAAAAAATCTCCCTCCAAAATTACTTTTGGTTTAAAGAAGTCCTTTACGTGTCGATATTCACTTTCAGTAAATCCAAAGGTTTGAGTTATATGTTTTTTTAGTTCAGACATATGTTTATTGGCTAGTCAATATGGCATACAACCTTCTGAATAAACTGCGTTTCAATGCAGTTTATTTTTTGTTGGGCACAGTTTCTTTTTCTTCAATTATATAATAACGAATTACATACACAAAATGTACATTGGAGGTAGGTTGTGGTTCTGGATATTCATCC
Source organism: Saprospiraceae bacterium (assembly GCA_022448955.1). Classification (GTDB taxonomy): domain Bacteria; phylum Bacteroidota; class Bacteroidia; order Chitinophagales; family Saprospiraceae; genus JALEHC01. The sequence goes on along the minus strand of JAKVCU010000050.1, from coordinate 499 downwards.
TCCGCTACAATATATTTATCCCCAATCATTAATATTTTTGTTAATGGTGCCGATAGAGCAAGATAACTTTGATCTAATAAACTATCATTGTATGAGCTTCCTTCAAAAACTTTACCTTTACCACCGTATGGTGAACCTCCATAAGTGCCTTTTAGGTGTGTCCATTTTAAGGTGTAGCCTTCCAAGCGGATTGTGGAATCTTGAAGTGTAATGGAGTTACTATCAGTCCTAAAATTATTTAATTCATCTACGAACTTTTCAAATTTTTTCGACTGAGAAAAGCCAAGTTGAAAAGTCAAAATGAACAATAGAACTTTAGATACTCGCACCATAAACTTATTCTTTGTCGTTCTTTTCTCAATAATTGTGCCCAACGCTCAATGTATATAACGTAGCGTTTGTTAAATGTACAAACTTTCGTTCAGCACTGAGGCACATTTTTATATTTTGTTTTTAACTTTTTTATTTTAAACACTAAATTAAACATGGGGCGGTAATT
>JAKVCU010000005.1 GCA_022448955.1 Saprospiraceae bacterium | reverse complement strand
TAAGTGACTTCCAAATTGGAGTTTTAAACGTTCGTAAATAGCGATCGGTATCAACTAGTTTGGTACTGATCTTTTTGTTTTTGCTATTGTTATACTGAATACTATGCTGGATTAGCGTATTTTGCAGTCTAAATAGAAGTGATATGAATTTGGAACATTCTCCATACGTGCTTTACGCAGATGACGAAGGAAATGTATTTGAAGACGAAAGTTTATATATGGTAGGAAGATCAGGCTTTTATGCTAAATCTATTCCATTAGATGATCTAATTGAATTACCGGAAGGGGGAAGCTTTTATACGCTACCACATCGTCGTAGCGTAGGAATTGATGTAAAAACTGGCGAAATGCGTATATGCGATAAAGGCTGGGCAGTTGCGGCATTTATTCCTCCTGCGCGTACCTCTTTATACTTTGCTTCATTTGTAAATGAACCAGATGCACCTACTTTGCCATTGTTCTGCTATACAGCAGTAGGTTTTTATGATGGCAAGTTTATGGTTCCTGCAGAACGTATTGAGTTAGATATTCGTCAAGAATGTGAAGGCTTTGATGCCAATATTGTTTCGATAGGGATTGATGAAATGCGTGCTCGATTTCCGTACAATCGAGTGGTTGATCATATTGCTAATAATTGTGCATTAACTTATCATTGCCCTGCTGCGCGCAATTATTTTATGGGTCGCTGGGAAGCACCCATTCCGACATCTCCAGCTTGTAACTCCAATTGCTTAGGTTGTATTTCTGAGCAACCGGATGAAGAGGAAATTGTATCTCCACAGGATCGTTTAAATTTCAAACCTACAGCAGGGGAAATTGTAGAATTTGCAGTTGATCACTTAGAAACAGCACCATTCCCAATCGTGAGTTTTGGGCAGGGTTGTGAGGGAGAGCCCCTCTTAATGTGGGAAACACTCAAAGAGGCGATTATCCAGATTAGAAAGTTTACCCAAAAGGGAAGTATCAACATCAATACCAATGGTAGTAAACCAGATGCTGTAGAAGAATTGTGTAAAGTTGGTTTGAATAGTATTCGAGTAAGTACAAATTCTGTGCAGAAACATATATATGATGGTTATTATCTACCAAATAACTATGAATTTGAGGATATCATTGAGAGTATAAGAATTGTCAATGAATATGGAGGATGGACAAGTTTGAATTATTTTATTTTCCCTGGTGTGACGGATAGTCAGGAGGAGTATGAAGCTCTAAGAAAAGTGATTAAGTATACAGGATTAAAAATGATCCAATGGCGTAACTTTAGTATCGATCCGGACTGGTATCTCGAAAAATTAGGGATAGAAGATACCCAGGAAACAATGGGCGTGAAAACGATGATGCAACTACTAAAAGAGGAGTTTCCTCATTTAAAGTATGGATATTATAATCCCCCCATCGAAAGAATCAATGGAAATTATGAGCTAGACTTCGCACACTAAAAAAAGGTTTGACATTTTGACAGGAAGTCGCCAATTTTTCAAAACAGGTCCAATGGTTTGATTTTCAAATCATTGGACCTGTTTTTTTTAATAAAATATTCCATTTAGAAATAAATATTAGTTTTCTATTTAAATATCGTAGTATAATTTTTGTAAATTATCATTCTATTTAAGCAAGGATATAAAAATCATAAAAGAACCAAAACAAAAGTTCGATTCTTCGAACTATAGGCGTTATTGGAGCTATAAGTTTTTGCACAAAAATCTTCATTTTTGAATAAATCATAATAAATATTTCCTTCATACGCCCTAAAGTATTTCGGATGGTGTCCATAAACTAGAGAGGAATCGTTTTTATGCAGACTTATATGTAATAAAGATGCCATCGTCATTATATACTAACACAAATAAGTTCATTTTTTAAATATAGGGAGAGTCAATCAATAGTTTTAAAATGTCGGCACTTTATGTAGATATAGTGCCTATTTTACTCGGTCTGCTCATTTTCCATGCTCGACCTTTCTTGTGGATAGAGATTTTGGTTTTAAATACTTCTATTTTGTAATAAAATTTAGTCTGTCGGGATATTGTCGTAGTATATTTTTGTGTATTTCAGGTAAATTAAAACAATTTTTGGGAGACTTATTAGAATACAAGATGAAGTAAGCGGCTAGTCAAAATTGCTTGTATAGTAAATTCTTGCCAGCTGGCAGGCACGGTGTCTGCTCAAAAATAGTAAGTAACTGACGATAGTAAAGTTACATACGATTTTAAAAGGGACTAAAAGAATTTATTATACCAATTTCAGCAAAAGGCTGGCAGGCTCTAGCTTAACTACTTAATATTTATTAGTCATATAACTTAAAAGCGATTTTTTAAAAAAAGTATCATTATGAAAAAAATTTACATTTTAGCTTTCGTACTTTTCATTTTCAGTAACATCCAATCACAGGTTGAAGGAACGTGGATACTAGCACCAGAGGCTCAAGCATTAGCTGTTGGACCAGCTGCTGGAGACTTTTCTTGGTGGTCAAATACCGCAGATGATGTATCTATTCGCGCATGCTTATTTGATGATAAGTTTGTGTTCAATGCGGATGGTTCTTTTGCGAATATTCAAGATGGCAGCACTTGGTTAGAAGGGTGGCAATCAGGTGGTGATGACGCATGTGGTACACCTATTGCACCACATGATGGTTCTGGTTCGGCTACATGGTCATATGATGCGGGAGCTAATACAATTACATTGTCTGGTGTTGGAGCACATTTAGGCTTGCCTAAGGTTGTGAATGGTGCGGAAATAGGCAATCCGGCAGATGCGCCTGCTTCTATTACTTACCCAGTCACTTTTGACGGAGATAGAATGACTGTGGACATTAACTTCGGCCCAGGTTTCTGGCACTTTGTTTTTGTAAAGGATGTATCAACAAATACAGTTGATATTGCTAAAGAAGCTTTATTCAGCTTCTTCCCTAATCCTGCGAATACTTCTATTCAAATTCAGACAGAGAAGATATTGGATCAGATTATTATTCGTGACATTGCCGGCAAAGTAGTTATGGTGAAGTCTAATCCTATTACTAACGACAATATTGATGTATCAAGCCTAAGTGGTGGTTTATACATCATCGAAGCTCGTTCAGGGAATAAAATTTCTGTAGAGAAATTGACCATTAACTAAGGAAGAATAATTCTTAGTTACGATAATGGGGTTAGGGTAATGGTTTCCCTAATCCCATTTTTAGTTGCTAGTCCTTGTGTTCAACTTGACTTTAGCCATTTTAAGTGGCTCTAGCAGCCATAAAAGCTAAATGATCGAATAATGTTTTACTAATTAATTTACAGTTGTGCCTTTTTGGCGATTGTAAAAAAAACTGATACCGCCAAACCCGGTAACGTATAGAGGCTATAGCATCCGAAAAAGTCGGATATGTTTTTTATATCAAGTCGTTTGAAATACGGTCGATTTTTGCATGTGAAAAAGTTCGTTAGCCCACAAAGTAACCACACTAAGCAGAGTCATTTAATTTGGTGTCGTCCTTAGAATAGCCAAGTCAGACCATTGTCTCTGAGTTTCTACTCTAAGATGAGCTCGGACTTCTTCAAAGCTTACTTCGACTTGCCATCGTTTAACAAAATGGCGAACAATTTCAACAGGCTTCATCTCCAAATCCTATTCGCCCATGGTATTGGTGTAAGTAGCATTACGCAAATCCAGCGCAATCCACTGCATCTCACAAAGTGTTTCTTTGTAGATCGAACCGCATCGTGATAAATACCTCTTGCTTTTATTTTTGGCCCCCAAGGATGTTCTATCGTTTCTTAATACCAAGCTTGGACTAGTTATTAATTTAAAACCTTGCTAATTCAAGAGAACAAGCTAAAGGACTCCATTTTACTCGACTTAATACTCGGTGGTATAAGTCCCAATTAGGGATTTAATTTAAACCAAGTGTACTGAGTACACCACACGCAGGTTCTAGCCTAACTACTTAATTGAATGCAAGTAAATAATTATAAGATATTTTCTGAGATGAGATTGTCTCGGTTTTTCCTCCAAAAAAATTAATGCTCCCATTTTATTATTCAGAATGATCAATGGAATTTACCTTATCAGCTTCAGTGATAAGTTGATAATCAGCCGAAATGCAAATACTATTTGGAAAATTTGACATTGTATTTACCTGTTTTTAGCTTCATATTATAAGGGTTTGGTATTCAATTGGTTAACTGAAGTTTATTTTGTAGAAATACTTCCATTTTGTAATAAAATTTAGTCTGTCGGGATATTGTCGTAGTATTTTTTTGTATTTTATTCTCGATTTAGAATAATATTTGGACTAAATGCAGTGCGTTTTAAGACGTATAACAACTTTTAGCTTATGAAAAAAATTATACTTTTCAAATTATCGCTGTTACTAACATTTTCTTTTACGTTAGCACAAACAGTTGTTCTTGATTTTGAAGAGGGAGGCACTTCAGCCGCCTTCCAATATTTTGGAAGTACATTAGATGGAAGTACTAATAGTATTATTGATAATCCAGATCAATCAGGTATTAACAATAGTGCACGCGTTGCCGATTTTGTAAAGCCAGCAGGTTCTGAAGTTTGGGCAGGAGCTTTTGCTATTGAGCCTGGTACAGTTGATTTGACTTCAGATAATCAAATTTGTATTAAAGTCTGGATGGAACAAGCGGGTAATCTCGCCTTGAAATTAGAGAATAGCCCAATTGGGTCTCCCAACTGGATCTCAACGCTTGATGTAAATGAAGCTCAAACTTGGGTGGAATTATGTTACAATGCAGAGTTACCTTCTGAAGAAGGGCCTTTCGAACCTGCTGCGGGTGGTAGTTATAACGGGATTGTACTTTTCTTCGATTTTGGAACATCTCCAAGTGAGGATCGTAACTACTACTTTGATGATATCATTACTCAAATAGGTACGGCCATGCCAGTGGATGTGACCTTTTCTGTCGATATGAACAATTATACGGGATCAATCGGTACGGTTTATGTTTCAGGAACTTTCAATAGTTGGTCTGGTGATGCTAATCCACTTTCCGACAATGATGGAGATGGCATATGGGAAGGAACAATAACGGGGATTGAAGCAGGGGCCCATGAATATAAATTTACTATTGATAATTGGACGGATCAAGAAATGTTTAACTTCTCAGGAAACTGTACAGTAACAGATCCTTCCGGCCAATTTACGAATCGCTCTCTGATAGCTTCTGTTTCAGAAACGTTACCGACAGTCTGTTTTAATAGTTGCTATTTATGTGGGCAGGGTGTCGTTATTACGATTAATCTAGGACAAGGCGGCATTGCTGTAAGTGATGAAGGCTTATATATTGCAGGGGGTGGAAACTTTGGCAATCCAGGGGATTATCCGTTAAATGATAATGGAGATGGCACCCATACTATTGTTTTGGAAAGACCAATTGGGTTCGAATCATACTATACTTTCACTAATGGTGCTTGTGGTGATTTTAGCTGTAAGGAAAATATTGCAGGCCAAGATTGTGCAGATCCCAATAATTTTAATGACCGATTCATGGGGCCGATAACAGAAGATACGGTAATAGGTACTTGCTTTGGTGCTTGTACTACCGATACCAATTGTGATGGTGGTCCACAACCAGGCGATATCACCTTCCAAGTGGATATGAGTACCTACACAGGTGATTTTACTACAGCATATGTTTCAGGAACATTTAATAATTGGTCTGGTGACGCCAACCCTCTTGCTGACGATGATGGAGATGGTATCTGGGAAACTACGATTCCTTTATCATCAGGTACATATGAATACAAGTTTCAATTAGATGCTTGGTCAGTACCAGAAGAATTTGCAGAGGGTGAACCTTGTACGATCACAGACCCATCAGGTGCGTTTGTAAATAGATCGCTTGAGGTAGATGGTACAGCTACCGTATGTTTCTTGTGGAATACCTGTACGGCCTGTGATGTGAATAGTATATTTGATCTAGATGTTGCCAATAATATTTTTAATGTTCAACCAACTATTGTTCAAGACGAAGTATTATTGACTTTTGATAATCGCTACCATGAAAAAAAGGAATTAACTTTAATTAATGCGGTGGGTCAGGTGATTGAAGGTTTTCGCATAGCTCCAAATATAACTCAGCAATTTGTGGATATGCATCGTTTGGATAATGGAATCTACTTTATTCGTATTCAAACGGAAGGCAAAATACAAACTCAAAAAATTATTATTCAGAAATAATTAGGAACTAACCATTTTTGGATCAAGAGCCAAGTTTTATCTTGGCTCTTGATCATCTGTTTATCTCCCTAGCCAAATAACTACTAATATTAAAAGGCAAAATAAAATTGCTTGTGGAAAAAATACTTAGCTCAAAAGTCCTGAGAAACTGGCAATAAGAAAGTGACTGGTGATTTTTGAGCTAATTCGAACCTATCAGTCTTTTGCTGAAATTTTATTGTTAGCCTTACTATTTGTTATTTCCTTGAAGATACTGTTTCATGGGTCGATCTATTGCTTAACAAACAGAAAACTTAATTTTCATGCAACAATATTTTATTCTATTATTTCTTTGCTGCAGTACATTTTTACTGCAAGCCCAACAAGCTGTTAAAGGTACAGTCCTCGACGAAACCGGCCAGCCAAGTATTGGTGTAAGTGTTCTGGAAAAAGGCACTTCAAATGGTACGATTACGGATTTAAACGGGCAGTATGAGTTACAAGTAAAAGATAGAGATGCCATTCTTATATTCTCTTTCATCGGTTACAGTACACAGGAAATTACTGTGGGCAATCAAAGTATTATTGATGTTTCAATGGAGGAAGATATAGCTGAACTAGAAGAAATTGTAGTTGTTGGCTATGGCACCCAATTAAAAAAAGAGGTGACTGGTGCTATCACTAAGGTAAAGGCAGAAGATTTGGAAGACTTGCCTGTAGTGCGTATTGAAAACTCCCTACAGGGTAGAACTTCTGGTGTAAGAGTAACGTCCAACTCTGGTCAACCAGGGGAAGGGGCAACCGTACGTATTAGAGGAACGACCACTATTGGTAATAGCGATCCTTTATATGTAGTGGATGGGGTCCCTGTACGTGGAGGTATTGACTATCTTAACCAAGGCGATATTGAATCGATTGAGGTTTTAAAGGATGCAGCATCTGCGTCTATCTACGGTGCACGATCTGCAAATGGAGTGGTTTTAGTAACAACAAAATCAGGTAAATCTAAGGACAAAATATCTGTTAATTACAGAGCTGATTATGGCGTTCAGGCACCTTGGAAAAAGCTATCGTTACTCAACGCTACAGAATATGCTACTTTAATGAACGAATCTTCTGTCGCTTCAGGAGGAGCTATATTGTTTGACGATCCTCAATCATTAGGTGAAGGTACAGATTGGCAAGATGCCGTATTCAATACTAGTGCTCCTCGCCAAAATCATGAGCTAAGCTTAGAAGCAGCCTCGAATAAGTCTAATTACTATATGTCATTCGCTTATTTCGATCAGGAAGGTATCGTTTCTGATGCTCAGTCAAGATATCAAAGATTTACAGCAAGGTTTAATTCGAATCACAAGATTAGCAAATATGTGACGGTTAGAAACACACTTTCATATGCTAGAGTCCGTGGAGTAGGAGTCTCTACAAATTCGGAATTTGGGTCTCCACTAAGTAGAGCCATCAATATTGATCCAATTACACCTTTATTAGAAACAAGAGAAGAGGTACTAAATACAAGTGTCTTTCAAAATTTCCCTGTGGTGACTAACGAAGATGGAATTCCGTATGGGATTTCAGACTTAGTAACTTCCGAGGTTTTGAACCCTGTAGCTGCATTAGCGGTTCAAGAAGGCTACGGTTGGAGCGATAAGGTTGTTGGAAATATTACGCTTGAACTTAATCTTTTTGATGGAGTGAAATTTATTTCTCGAGCAGGTGCAGATCTTGCATTTTGGGGAGGAGAAGGGTTTACTCCTGTTTATTATCTGAATGCGGCCAATAGAGTAGATATTAATCGTTATAATAGATCTCAGAATAGAGGTATATTTTGGAATTGGGAAAATTTCTTATCCTATAATAAATCATTTGGTGATCATACTATCGGACTTCTTGCAGGAACCACTGCTGAACGCAACTCTGGGCAAGGAATTGGGGGTAGCATACAGAATATTCCTGTAGATAATCTCGAAGATGCTTCCCTTGCATTTAGTACGCCAGTGGAAAGTCAATCTTATTATGGATTTGAATATTTAAATACTTTAGTCTCTTATCTAGGTCGTTTCCAGTATAACTACCAACAGAAATATTTGTTATCGGCTACTCTTCGTACGGATGGCTCTTCTCGATTTGGCTCCAATAATCAGTTTGGCTATTTTCCATCTGTCTCCTTGGGTTGGATCGTATCGGATGAAAATTTCTTTACTAATAGTGGGACAGTCAATTTCTTAAAAATCAGAGCTTCTTGGGGGGTAAATGGTAATGATCAAATTGGAGATTTTCGTTTTGTCTCTACTGTAGGAGGAGCAAGAAACTATACCTTTGGTTTGGGTGACCAACTTGTCAATGGAGTGAGCCCAAATGCCATCGCCAATCCTGACCTTCGATGGGAACAAACAACACAATCGAATATTGGTTTTGACGCCAAGTTGTTCAAGAAATTTGATTTAACAGTTGATTTCTTTGAAAAAGAAACAACGGACATGCTCTTGGACATTGCAGTGCCGGGTTATGTTGGAAATGCTGGACCAATCGGCAATATTGCTTCTATGAGCAATAAAGGGGTGGAAATTGAACTTGGATATAAAAATAAAGTAGGAGACTTTAGATATTCAATTGTTGGTAATGTCTCCTACATTGAAAATGAAGTGACGGATCTAGGTCCTGATAAAGAGTTTTTACCAGGACAAAGATTTAGTCCACAGGGTTTAGAAGTTACTAGAACAACTGTTGGTATGCCAATTGGATTTTTCTTTGGTTATAAAACAGATGGTATTTTCCAAACTGGTGAAGAAGTGGCGGGATACATAAATGCAGATGGATCTCCCATTCAACCAGATGCTCAAGCGGGAGATTTCAGGTTTGTTGATGTAAATGGAAATGGGGTGATCGACCCTGATGACCGGACATTTATTGGGGATCCCACACCAAACTGGACCTATGGTTTAACTTTCGACCTGGCATGGAGAGCATTCGATTTGAAGATGTTTGCAGTAGGTGTCGCTGGAAATAAAATATTTAAAGCTACTCGCCGGTTTGACCTTCAAATGGCAAATATGACTGCTGATGCTCTTGATCGTTGGACTGGGGAAGGTACAAGTAATACTTATCCAAGACTAGTTATGAATGATCCAAACCAAAACTTCAGTAGAAGTTCGGACTTTTATGTGGAGGATGGTTCATATTTTAGAATTACAAATTTACAGCTTGGTTATACGGTACCAAGATCAACAATTGAGAAGGTTGGCTTAAGTAAACTACGGTTGTATGTTTCAGCAAATAATCTACTTACTATAACAGAATACAGTGGTTATGATCCAGAGATTGGTGGTGGAAGTTTTGGTGTTGATAGAGGTATTTATCCGACACCTCGTTTCTTCCTATTTGGGATAAATGCTCGTTTTTAACAAAGACTAAAATCAGAAATAATGAAAAATAAATTTATAAATAAATTATTCCTCTTACTTATTGCAAGTATTGTGTTTGCTTCGTGTGGCAAAGATTTCTTGGAATTAGAGCCAAGAGGCACCCAATTAGAAAGCAGTTTTTACCAAACGCAAGAAGAATTATTTCAAGGTTTAGTTGCTACTTATGATGTTTTGCAATGGGGAGGTACTAATGGATGGACAATGAAAGTTGGCTTGCTAAATGCAGCCTCTGATGACTGTTTTGCAGGAGGGAGTGATGCTTCAGATCAGCCCAGTTGGGTAGCCTTTGATGGTTTTACACTAGATCCTTTTCTTGGACCGCAGTCAGGGTTATGGAATAAGTATTATTCTGGAATCTATCGGGCTAATTTATTTTTAGAAAAGTTAGAAGAAGCAAGTGGTATTGAAGATACTTTCAAGGCAAGAACTGCAGCTGAAGCAAAATTTTTGCGTGCATTCTTCTATTTTGATTTAGTCCGCTTTTTTGAAAATGTCCCGCTAATTACAAGTACGCTGGCAGCAGATGCTATATACACACAAGTGCAGGCAAAGTCAAGCGATGTATATGCTCAAATCGAACAAGATTTAAACGATGCTAGAAATACTTTTGAACTACCATCTACTGTGCCACCAGATGAATTAGGTCGTGTCACACAAGGTGCAGTCACTGCTTTATTAGGTAAAGTGATTTTATATCAGAATGACGAATCAAGAATGGCCGAAGCAGCATCCATCTTTGACGAAGTTATTAACGCTGGCATCTATGATTTAGAATTTGACTATGCTAATATTTTTAGCTCAGATAATGAATTTGGTGTAGAATCTATCTTTGAGATTCAATATGCTGCCAATCAACGTGGTGGCTGGGAAAATTTTGGCAATGGTACCGAAGGAAATTATGACGTTCAATTTTTTGGAATGCGTGATTATGTAGGACCTATTTATGCAAATGGTTGGAGTTTCTGTCCAGTTACGGAAGAATTGGTAGCATTCATGCAAAATGATCCAAGAGCTGAACACACCATCATTGATGGAAACGATTTAAAGCAACAAGGGGCCTCTTATACGGAAGGTTATCAGAATACGGATTATTTTATCAAAAAATATGCTGGTCTACAAGATGATCGTGCGACAGATGGCGAGCCAGCTCTTAATTGGGACTACAATGTTCGAGAGATTCGTTTGGCAGACGTCATATTAATGGCTGCGGAAGCTTATGCACGTTCTGGGAATGATGGACAAGCCAGAAATTACTTAAATCGAATTCGGACACGGGTAGGTTTGCAGCCTTTCACTAATGTATCTGGTCCAGCTTTATTAGATGCAATTTATTCGGAACGTCGATTAGAATTAGCAACAGAAGGCCATCGGTTTTTTGATTTAGTCAGAACAGGTAGGGCTGTTGAAGAATTAGGAGATCAAGGTTTTCAAGCAAATAAAAATGAAGTATTACCAATCCCTCAAACGGAAATTGATATTTCAGAGGGGAACCTCATACAGAATCAAGGATATTAATAAGTTTTTAAACGAATTATTATGAATTTCAAAACTAACAATATAAATATACTACTCCTAGCACTTTTGTTAAGTGTATTTGCATGTGAGCCATTTGAAGAGGAAAAGTCTGATTTGGGTGCTCCACCTAATCCTTCTTTTTCACTTTCTGAAGGCGAAAATGCTAACCAGTTTATTTTGACGAATACAACAGATGGCGCTTTTTTAACCAATTGGGATCTAGGTAATGGTGTTCAAAAAACAGGTGAACAGATAGTGGCTAATTACCCATTAATGGGAGAGTACGAGATCACAATGACTACTTTTAATAGAGGTGGTTCCGCGTCGACTTCGCAAACTGTAAATGTTGCACAAGATGCACCATTTGATTGTGTAGGTAATGAACTATATGAGTTTCTTTCCAATTGTACCTCTAAAACTTGGAAGCTACTTCCTGGCCCTGGTGCATTATGGGTAGGGCCAGCAGATGGTAGTGGTTCTACCTGGTGGTCTAACTCAGAAGATGATGTTGCAGCTCGTTCTTGTGCATGGGATGATACTTGGACCTTTACAGGAGATGAACAGATGATTTATGAAACTAATGGAGATATCTGGGGAGAAGATTATATGGGGTTCAATTTTGAATGTGTTGACGAAGCTTTATTAAGTGAAACTTTTGCCCCTTGGGGTTCTGGAACTCATTTCTATAGTTTAACAGAAGGTGCTCCAAACCAGCTACAGGTTGTGGGCCTAGGGGCTTTTATTGGTTTGCCCAAAGCAGCTAATGGAGCAGAAGTTAGTACGCCGCAATCAAGTATTACTTATGATATTTTGAAAATGGAAAACGATGGTACAAAGGATATTCTCGAAGTTGAGGTAAATTATACTGTTGGTATTTGGAGATTTACTTTAGTATCAGAATAAAACTATTAAGGGGGCATGAACTTTTAGTGCCTTGAGTCTAACAGCTAGATATTCATGCATCTCTTTTAGCTCGACTGTAAAACTTAATCATATGAACTTAACAAATTTTTTTTCGACTTTGTGTATTGCTCTACTAATTTGGAGTTGTGGTGATAAGGAAACGGATGATCCTAATCCGACAGATCTTCCTCGCCTAAATATTTCAAGTATTACCCTTTTTGAGGGGGATGAAAATAACGTTTTCTCTTTCAAAATTGCTACAAGTGCTGCTTTTGATCAGGCTATAAAGGTAGATTATACAACTGAAGAGGTAACTGCTGCTGAAGGAACCGATTTTGTTTCTAATTCTGGTACAATTACAATTGCTCCAACTGAAAGAGAAGCATTTATTGAGGTAGAAATAGTTGGTGATACCATCAAGGAATCTGACGAAGTGTTTAAATTGGTATTATCTAATCCTGTAAATGCCACTATCTTTGAATCAGAGGGTATAGGTACAATTCGAAATGATGATACCTTTATTTTTGTGCCTGAAGATGGATATATTACTCCTGATAATTATACTGGATATTCGCTTGCTTGGGCGGATGAATTTGAGGGCACTTCAATCAATACATCAGACTGGACGCATGAATTAGGAAATAGTGGCTGGGGAAATAATGAATGGCAGTATTATACAAACCGCACAGAAAATTCCTTTATTTCTGATGGCAGCTTGGTTATTGAGGCAAAGGAAGAGAATTATAATGGAGCAAATTATACTTCTGCAAGAATGATTACGCAGAATAAACAACTTTTTCGCTTTGGTAGAATCGATATCCGCGCAATCCTTCCAGAAGGACAGGGAATTTGGCCGGCACTTTGGATGCTAGGTACTAATATCTCAGATATAGGCTGGCCGGCATGCGGGGAAATTGATATCATGGAATTGGTAGGACATGAGCCAGGAAAAATACATGGTACAGCTCATTGGGGTGCGCAAGGTCAAGGGTATAGTAATAATGCAGGAAATGCCTATCAATTACAATCTGGGAAATTCTCTGACGAATACCATGTGTTTTCTATTATTTGGGAACCAGATCAAATGACATGGATGGTAGATGACAATGTTTATTTCGTCCTTGGTAATGCAGATATTCAGGAGAGTTATCCATTTAATGAAGAGTTTTTCTTCATTTTTAATATTGCAGTGGGGGGGAATTGGCCAGGTTATCCAGATGCCAGTACTCAATTTCCTCAACGAATGATTGTGGATTATATCCGAGTATTTGAAAAAAATTGATACTTTTTGACTTTAATAGCTAGAGCTTGCTGAGGATTGTTAAATTAGGCCTACCGATAGCTAGCTATCGGTAGAGTATTCATATACTGGTATCTCATTAGTGAAATAAACATTTGTACTCAAAGCTTTCGGTAATAGCTAAACTCAAATTTTTCAGTCTGCCGATAGTTAAAAGGGACTAAATAAACTATTAATAATTTCGACAAAAAGATAAATTCTATAACAGACTCATAAGTAACTTCAAGAAATGTAATCTTCCTGAGTAGCTTTTTGGATAATCAGGAGATTTCTTTATTTAAGCAATTAGTTCGAAGGGGGCAGTTATTGGAAAAATTTATAATGAACAAATCACTATGGATATACTACTAGGTAACAACAGAATTGTCTTACTTAGTAATCTGCTGGTATTTTGCTTTAGCAAATCCATTTCAAAATAGTAACAATATTTACTTATGAATCAGACGCTAATTTTAGTACTTAACTGTATATTTCTTTTTTTCATTAATGAATTAACCGCACAAGACATGTCTATAGATCAAAAAGTAGATGGCCTTTTATCAAAAATGACACTCGAAGAAAAAATTGGTCAAATGAACCAATATTCCAGTTTCTATGATGTAACAGGCCCTGCTCCATCCGAAGCGAATGCCAAAAAGAAATATGATCATATTAAAGGTGGTTTAGTAGGATCCATGCTTAACGTAAAAGGAGTTGAAGAAATTCGTAAAATGCAAAAATTAGCTGTAGAGAATTCTAGGTTGGGAATCCCTATGATATTTGCATATGACATTATTCATGGCTATAAAACGCTCTCTCCAATTCCTCTGGCAGAATCTGCAAGTTGGGATCTAGAGGCCATCGAAAAATCTGCTCGGATAGCAGCAACAGAGGCGGCTGCCGCTGGCCTTAATTGGACTTTTGCCCCAATGATGGATGTGTCTCGTGATGCTCGTTGGGGAAGAGTAATGGAAGGTGCTGGCGAAGATCCTTATTTGGGAAGTTTAATTGCAGCAGCTAGGGTCCGTGGTTTTCAAGGAGATGATCTGAGTGCTTCTAATACCATTCTAGCTTGCGCTAAACACTTTGCAGCATACGGGTTTGCAGAAGCAGGAAGAGATTATAACACAGTAGATATTGGATTGTCTACACTTTATAATATAGTTCTTCCTCCTTTTAAAGCAGCGCAGGAGGCAGGTGTAAGAACATTCATGAATTCGTTTAATGAGCTAAATGGTATTCCGGCAACAGCAGATGAATTCTTGCAAAGAGAAATATTAAAAGGAGAGTGGGGTTTTGAGGGCTTTGTTGTCTCTGATTGGGGCTCTGTGAAGGAAATTGCTTATCACGGACAGGCTGAAAGTGAAGAGCATGCTACTGAAAGAGCTGTGAATGCTGGTTCGGATATGGATATGGAATCTTACTATTATGTCAATCATATAAAAGGACTAGTTGAAAGTGGAAAAATAGAAGAAGCTAAAATTGATGATGCCGTAAAAAGAATTTTGCGTACAAAGTTTGAATTGGGCTTATTTGACGATCCGTATAAATATTGTGATGAAGAGCGCGAAAAGACAATGATTTATCACGATGATCATATGAAAGCAGTACTAGATATTGCGAAGAAATCTATTGTACTATTAAAAAATGAAGATAATTTATTGCCACTTCCTAAGTCAGGCAAAAAAGTTGCATTAATTGGTGCGCTTGCAGATGATAAAAATAGCCCATTAGGTAGTTGGAGAATTGCCTCCGATGACAATACAGCCATCTCTGTTTTGGAAGGTATGAAAGCTTATAAAGGGAATGAATTGTTACATTCTGCGGGCCCTGCTCTAGTCAATGGAGAAGTTAGCTTTGTGATGCAAGTGAATATTAATAAAGATGATCGGTCTGGTATGGAAGAAGCGGTTGCTACTGCAAAAGATGCAGATGTCGTTGTAATGGTGCTTGGAGAGCATGGCTTCCAATCAGGAGAAGGAAGAAGTAGAACAAAACTGGACCTGCCTGGCCTTCAACAAGAATTGTTAGAAGCGGTATACGCGGTGAACAAGAATGTAGTACTTGTGCTGATGAATGGTCGTCCATTAGCAATTTCATGGGCAGCTGAGCATATTCCAACCATTATCGAAGCCTGGCAATTAGGCACTCAAAGTGGCCATGCCATTGCTCAAGTACTCTATGGAGATTATAACCCTGCTGGTAAATTACCAATGTCATTTCCTAGAACGGTAGGACAAGTTCCCATTTATTATAATAATAAACACACTGGACGTAGATATCCAGAGCCAGTCGTATTCTGGTCTCACTATATAGATGAAGAGAATTCGCCGCTATATCCATTTGGATATGGCTTGAGCTATACTACTTTTGAATACAAAAATCTAAATGTCAAGGTTCAGGGTAAAAAAGTAGATGTGGAAGTCACTGTCCAAAATACGGGTTCCTTGGCAGGAGAAGAGGTCGTACAGCTATATATTCGAGATAGAGTTGCTAGTGTGACGCGACCAGTAAAAGAATTAAAGGGTTTTGATAAGATCATGCTACAAGCAGGAGAGTCCAAGAAAGTGAGTTTTACATTAACAGAACAAGAACTAGGGTTTTACAATAATCAAAGAAAATTTGTGGTTGAACCAGGATTTTTTGATCTAATGGTAGGGGGCAACTCTGCTGATGGTTTGAGCACAGAATTCGAAATAGAATAAGTCTTTCCAATACTTCTGGAAGGCCAGTTGGGCCTTCCATTTTTCAATTTCTGATCTCTAAAATGATGAATTATGAAAATTAAGTTTACAATTATCTTATACTTTTTGGTTAATACATTGACTTTCAGTCAAGGTTTCCTAAGCACGCAAGGAAAGGCAATTGTTAATGAGGCTGGAGATACCATTATTTTAAGGGGAATGGGATTAGGAGGGTGGATGCTGCAAGAAGGATATATGTTGCAAACTGCTTCCTTTGCCAATGCTCAATATCAGATTAGAGGTAAAATTGAAGAATTAATTGGAGATGCTAATACGCAAGAATTTTACGATAAGTGGTTGGAAAATCACGTTACTAAAGCTGATATAGATGCATTAAAAGAATGGGGCTTTAATTCTGTTCGTTTGCCAATGCATTATAATCTATTCACACTTCCAATAGAAGAGGAGCCCGTTCAAGGACAAAATACTTGGTTAACTAGAGGGTTTGAAATGACAGACAGTCTGATTGCTTGGTGTGCAGAGAATGAGATGTATGTAATCTTAGATTTGCATGCAGCTCCTGGAGGGCAGGGCTATGATCAAGGGATTTCGGATTATGATCCGAACAAACCCTCTTTGTGGGAAAGTCAAGCCAATCGTGACAAAATGGCTGCACTATGGGGGCAATTAGCTGCTCGTTATGTAGATGAACCTTGGGTGGCAGGCTATGATCTCTTAAATGAGCCAAATTGGAATCTGCCAGGTAACGTACTCCTGCGTAGCTTATATGTACAAGTGATTAATGAAATTAGGGAAATTGACCAAACACATATCATCTTTATTGAAGGTAATTGGTTCGCAAATGATTTTACAGGCCTTACCCCTCCATTTGATGATAATATGGTGTATAGCCCTCATAAATACTGGTCTTACAACGACCAAGGATCTATACAATGGGTTCTAGATATTCGCGATAATTATAATGTTCCTCTATATCTCGGAGAAAGTGGTGAAAACTCAAATGTTTGGTTCAGAGATGCTATCAAATTATTAGAAGACAATCATATTGGATGGGCTTGGTGGCCTATGAAAAAGGTGGAGTCTATCTCAGGTCCTTTATCAGTAATTAAAACGCCAGCTTATCAGTCATTATTAAACTATTGGGAAAATGGAGGCACACCTCCAAGTGTAGGTTTTGCAAAGTCCACACTTATGGAATTGGCCGAAAATTTGAAGTTTGAAAATTGCACTTATCAAAAAGATGTAATCGATGCAATGTTTAGGCAGGTGTATTCAGATGAAACACTACCATTTGAAGAACATACTATTCCTGGTTATATCCCTGCTGTAAATTATGATTTAGGTATTCGAGGGGAGGCTTATGAAGATTCAGATATAGCAACCTATCATGTTTCAACAGGAAATTATACAGCATGGAATAATGGTTGGAGTTATAGAAATGATGGCGTAGATATCGAACCGTCCACTGATTTCCAAAATCCAACTAACCATAACGTTGGATTTATTAATAAAGGCGAATGGATGCAGTATACGATTGATGTGCCTGAGACAGCAGCATATGATATACATGTCCGAGTAGCTACGCCCAATACATCAGGTCGTTTCCATTTTATCTCAAATGGAGCGGATATTTCTCGTTTATCTTATGTGCCTGTTACAGGAGGGTGGCAAAATTGGCAGACTATCACTGCTCCGAATGTGATTCTAACTCCTGAAAATAATAACATAAGGTTTTATTCGGATGGTAGTGGTTTTAATTTAAGTAGCTTTGAAATTGAAGAGAAAGGACCAACAACAGCAGTCGAAACCATATTTTTATCTGCATTTACCGTTGACGATGATAGAATCCAGCTCAATTTGAATAAACCAATTGAAGGTCCAGTCGAAGCTGCGATCACTGACTTTGCGGTTTTTGCCAATGCGGCTCCAATTGAAATTACTCATGTTGAATTGAACCCTGCTAATCCTAGAATAATATTCTTTGATCTAAACACTAACTTTAATCATGAGCAGGTGATAAAAGTATCTTACACGGGCGCTCAGGTCTTCGCAGAAGATGAAACACCTCTTAATAATTTCTTTCTCAAAGATGTAGAGAATAGAGTTCCTATTATTCATAGTATTCCTGGGAAGATCGAGGCAGAAGATTACGCTGCTCAAAATGGCGTTGAATTGGAAAATTGTTCTGATACAGGAGGTGGTCAAAACCTATCTTTTCTCGATGGTGGAGATTATGTGGATTATGAGATTGATGTAGAACAGACGGGTACTTATGCTGTTCAGTATCGAACTGCTGCTGAGAGCGATATAGGTGCTATTCAATTATTACGTAGGAATGAAGAAGATGAGTTTTTGCCACTTCATACAGCAAGCTTTTTTCCAACTGGAGATTGGCAAAACTGGAATACAACAACTAAAAATGTAGCGCTATTAGGTGGTCGATATACCCTAAGAGTATTGATTAACCAAGGAGGATTCAATTTTAATTGGCTAGATTTTGACCTGGTTTCTAATTCAAATGAAATAGAAAAAGATTATATATTTGAAATTTTTCCAAATCCTAGTTCTACTATTTTAAATCTTCATCTAGAGGTAGTTGGTGATCCACCTGCCTTTGTTACTATTTCTAATATGATAGGACAGCAAATGTGGGTAAATAATTGGGCAACAGCCAAAAAAATAGAACAATTAGATGTATCAGCATGGCCATCTGGAACGTACGTTATAAGATTGATATTTGAAAATGGCCAGACGATAAATAAGACCTTTGTCCATAATCGATAGAAGTTTTAGGAAACATATTCTTCGAGCCGAAGTGTTCAGTAGTTTGCTTGGTGCTAATAAACGACTGTTAGTGCAAATAAAAACTGGAAGTAAAATTACTGTCAAACGCTTCTCGATAATTCCAAACTTCGATTGCGATAAATAAAACAGCTTGATTGATTCAAGATTACCCATAAATTATCGGTATACTGTAAAGTCAGCCTCCAAAAATAGTCTAGTGAATGGTAACGGAATGAAGCTTTTTATGGCATCTTTTCATTACCATTCTGATTGGTCAATCCTTCTCAAAGAATAAATTTTTCTCTTCATTAGGGAATAAGCAATTCCTTCGTTCTATCTTTAACAATTGATTATTTGGTCAATAAGTTATAACTGTTTTATTTTATAAAATAATTTTGTAAATCATATTGATGATGCTCTATCTCTTTCACAGAAGCTAGAGCGTGATAAATAACTTACATTTGATTGGCTTAAAAGGAAACCACTTGAGGAAGAAGTTTGTGACCTGTTCACTGTTTTGGTTCTATATATTAGGCATTGGTGTTTCACAGTCATCAAGCGATCAAATTTTATTTGATCGACTCACTATAGAAGAAGGCCTTTCTCACAATTCAATTTATGCAATACTTCAAGACCACCTTGGCTACATATGGATTGGCACCCAAAATGGCTTAAATAGGTATAGCGGGCATGAGTTGAAAGTCTATAGGACGAATGAAACCGATGCCTTGGCTGATGGTTTTAGAGGTAAACACATTGCTGCTCTTTTTGAGGACAGCAAACAAAACCTTTGGGTTGGAACTCGTAAAGAAGGGATCAACCTGAGAAGAAGAGAAGAATTATACTTCAAAAATTTGAAAAGCGAAGCTGCTTTTGCCCCTTTTAAAGGTTATGATATTTCTTCCTTTTTTGAAGATAACAAGGGGAATATTTGGGTTTCTTCTATTGGTAATGGAATTATTAAGTATCGATTAGAAGATGGAAGTAGCCAGCACTTTAATAGCAGTAATAGTGGATTATCTAATAACAATGTTTTTGATATCGTACAGGATCAATTTGGTACTATTTGGGTAGCAACCTCTGGTACAGGTATTAACTTTCTAAACGAATTAGGTCAATTTGAGCAAGTTCATGTTTCTTTACCAGATGATGCAGACATGAATGGTTATCACAAAACATTACTCTTGGATGATAATGATTTATGGATTGGGACAGAAGGTTCAGGTTTATATCAAATGAATATTGCTGAACGGTCTTTTAAGCATTTTACTCAGGAAAACACCCTAGCTTCAAATATTATAAGAGATCTTGTCAAATCCAAAAATGGACTTATCTATATTGCTACAGATGGTGGTGGATTACAAGTTTACCATCCGAGGAAAAATGAGTTTCAAACCTATGCTTCTCAGGTTGATAAAGAAGGAGGGCTAAATTCGAATGCCCTTTATGTACTTTTTGAGGATCGAGTGGGCAATATCTGGATTGGAACCTTTAATGGGGGGCTTAATATTTTTAAGATTAACAAAAACACTTTTGAGTTTTATAAACCGATATCAAGAAGAGATGATGAATTGAGTCATCGATCTGTACTTTCAATTAATCAAACTCAAGATGGAAAAATCTGGGTCGGCACAGATGGTGGTGGTTTGAATTGGCTAGAAACGGACAATAATAGATTTGACACTCGCTCCTTTAAACACAATTCTTTAGATAAAAACTCCCTTTCAGGGAATGTAGTAAAAACGATTTTTGAGGATCGCGACAATCATCTTTGGGTTGGTTTATTTCAAAATGGGTTAGAGCTGCTTCAAGCAGGAACTGGAAGTTTTCAACATATTGGAGATCCATATAATGGAACAAATGCACTCAGAACTAGTAATATTTGGTCAATTGCTCAAAGAAAGGATGGCAAACTCTGGATTGGAACGGTTGGATATGGTCTAATTGTCTTTGATCCTAAAAATAAGCGATCAAAGAACTATTCCCCAGTGGCAGGGGATGAAAATTCTATATCAGAAATAAACATCATGAAAGTCTTTGTGGATAATAAAGATATGGTTTGGATTGGAACGGCAAATAATGGACTGGCTAAATGGAATGATGAAACCCAATCTTTTACTCGATATTCTTACGATAGTAATGATCCTCATTCGCTGAGTAATAATGAAGTGAGATGTATATTCCAAGATAGTGAAGATCGGATTTGGATTGGAACAGAAGGTGGTGGCCTTAATTTATGGGAAGGTGGCAGCCGATTCAAAAGATTTACACATAATGATGGACTTATCGCGAATAGCGTGATGGGACTGGTAGAGGATGATAATGGCTTAATTTGGATTAGCACTTTCGAGGGTATTAGTCGCTTTAATCCCGAAAAAGAATTATTTAATAATTTTAATTTTCATACTGGTCAAAATAATAATCAATTCAATCAGGATGCTATCCTGAAAGGAAACGATGGTAGGCTATATTTTGGGGGAATTAATGGATTAAATGCAATTCGTCCGGAATTAATAAAAAATGAAACGATTGCATCTAATATACTATTTACCGATTTCAAGGTTTTTAATCGTTCAGTTGAAGTAGGCCCCTTAGATAACGGAAGATTTATCTTGAAAAAACCTATTGAGTATGCAGAGTTTGTTTATCTAAATTATACAGATAATTCCTTCTCAATTTCTTTTTCGGCAACAGATTATACTAGTCCAGAGGATGATGTTTTTGAATATCTAATGGAAGGATTCGATCAAAAATGGCAGCAAACATCGGCAGGTCAATATAATATTACCTATACCAACCTTGATCCTGGTAGCTTTATATTTAGAATCAGGCGATATGGCGAAGAGGCCCGATTAAATATCATTGTTCGGCCACCTTTCTGGAAAACGATCTGGTTTAGTACAATTGTTTTCTTGTTATCTGCCTTAGCTATTTTATGGATAGTTTGGTTCATTCTACAACGAAAAGAAACCAAGCATAAAAGAGACATACTAGAGGCAGAACGAAAAATATTGACATTAAAGAATGAAAAATTGGAGGCAGAGGTAGGTGCAAAAAATACAAAGTTGATGACAACGGCTATCCAAATGGCCCATAAAAATGATTTTCTCAATAAAATCCGTCAAAAATTGGTAGACCTACCTAAGCAAAACCTCACCCCTCTAAGACCTATTATTCGCTCCTTAGACCAAGAATTAAAGGGAGAAGATTACTGGAATGAGTTTAATGTATATTTTAATCAGCTTGATCAAAATTTTGTGCAAGCTATGTTAGATAAGCACCCTGGACTTACGCAAAATGACCTACGCATCTGTACGCTTACACGAATTAACCTCAATACAAAAGAAATGGCTTCATTATTGAATATTTCTGTGAGAGGGGTGGAAAAAAGTCGTTATCGGTTAAAAAAACGATTAGGACTCTATGCAGAAGATGATTTGACGGAGTATATTTTAGGGTTTAAGTCTTAGGGATAATATTGAGTGATCGAAGCGCCTTGTATGTGATTTCTTTCCGGATTTCAGGAAAAAAGTTCATGTTAAACTGCTCTTTTGGAATGATATTAGAAGCAAAGAAGTACACCTGGTCATTCGTTTCTACGTAGCCGACAAACCAGCCTCTATTGTTACCATTTCTTATAGCCCATCCGGTTTTACCACTTATTTTGAATTGCTCATTTTCTTCCATTACCATTAATTTTTTCATAATGGAGTATGTCCTTTCTTTGATAGGTAGTTCAGCATTATAAAATCGTTGGAGAAAGTCAATTTGCTGGAAAGGAGTGATTTTTGATTCGCCTTCTAGCCAGAAGCGATCAATTTGGCTTGAATCAAATTGGATGTTACCATAGCCTAATTTTTGAATGTAAGCTATCATGCGCTCATATCCGACTCCTCTAGCAACTTGCTGATAGCAGGGCACACAAGAATAATGAAAGGCTTCTCTAAATCGAAGATCTTGTTCCCAAACTTTTAATGCTTTCGGTTGACCATCCCATTTGAAAATAGTACTATCACCTTCAACAACACCTGTTTCTAGCCCAATAATTGAGTTGGGAATTTTAAAAGTAGATGCAGG
This sequence comes from Saprospiraceae bacterium, assembly GCA_022448955.1. Classification (GTDB taxonomy): domain Bacteria; phylum Bacteroidota; class Bacteroidia; order Chitinophagales; family Saprospiraceae; genus JALEHC01. The sequence continues at coordinate 52,204 of JAKVCU010000005.1, read as the reverse complement.
TAAACTGCCTTGTTTTGACCATTCGAAATCGTTGGAATAAAAAGTATGATCCTTAGCTGCATAGATAAGAATTGCACCTTGTACTCTTGCGGAATCAAGAATAGCTCCAAAATAATGATTGGTAGTGAAAGGACCACCTTGTTTTGGCACAGGTGATTTTTTTTCTACGTCTAATTCGGAACAAGTAGAAAAAAATAAAAAAAGTAAACCCCAAGATAATACCTTAATTACATCCGTTTTAATTGTGCTCTGTTCTTGTTTCAAAGGGTTCTATTTAAAGATTGTTTTTTATTTTTTTGGATGTTGAGCCATTTTTTTTGTCACGAAATAGGTACTGTAAGCTCCGATGAGGACTATGAACAACATTATGACATACTTGTATGGCTGTAGTTTAAAAATTCTAAATATATTATCTCCTGCAACAGCATCTACAAAGATATGGCTCACAACCAAAATAATAAACATAGTCAAGACGTATCCAAGGTACTCGCGATAGTTTATTTTCATAGCTAAATATTATTCATAACGTAATGACTCGATTGGATCTAACTGAGCTGCTTTCAAAGCGGGGTACAAGCCAGATGCCAAACCTACGAATAAGCAGGTGAAGATGGCAATAGTAATCCACATCCATGGGAATAGAAAATTACCCCCCATGACATAAGTAACGAGATTTCCGATTAATACCCCAAGTATAATTCCTAATAAACCTCCTAATTGGCAAATTACGATAGCTTCTGTCAGGAATTGAATCAGAATACCTCTCCTAGTGGCCCCAATAGCCTTACAGATACCAATTTCTCGAGTCCTTTCTGTAACAGAAACAAGCATGATATTCATTAAGCCAATGGCTGCACCAACTAAGGTAATAAGTCCAATAGCAACTGCAGCTAATCGGAAATAGAAGGTATTTTCTTTAATGATACTAATTAGACCATCACTTTTTGATATTTCAAAGTCATTTGCTTCGGATGCCTTTAAACTGCGTACATTGCGAAGTGTTCCCGTAGCATTATCAATAGCTGCATCAATCATGGAAGCATCATTAACAGCAACCATTAGATTGTAATTGGTATTCGCTGTTGCGTAATATCGTTTACCCGTTTGAAGTGGTATTAGAATTCGGCGATCCTCACTTTGATTCATACTAGAACCTTTGGATTGGAGTACACCAATAACTTTTAGTTTGATATTACCTGCCGCAATCGTTTTATTAATAGCTTTTTCTGGTTTTCCATCAAATAAGTTTTTGGCGACATCCCAGCCAATAATTGTTTTATAGCCTCCATTTTCTGCTTCCTTAGCGGTAAAATTACGACCAATAGCGAAATTAAAACCTCTTGCGGTAGTATAGTTTTCATCCACACCAAAAATCAAATAATTTGGACTTGTTTTTTCATCTTCGTATTTGATCGTTGCAGTAGATGTACACCAGATAGAAACCGAAGTTTGTGCAGGGAAATCATATTTTTCCTTAAAATCCATGGATTGTTTATAAGAAAATGGCTCTCCCCTTTTTGAACGACGGCCACGTCGATTTCCCCTTACGCCGTCTCCTTTGGGGTCAACATCAAAGGCATTTGCACCTAAGTAAGACAGATTGTCATTAAGCGAATAAATAGCACTATCAATAGAGGTAAGAATACCAACTAATGCCATTATGCCAATAGCAATAATGATAATAGTTAGAATAGCTCTAAGCAGGTTAGAGCGAACGGATCGGATAGCTAGTCGGATGTTTTCTTGCAGGTTCATATTTTAGATAGTGGACGGTTTTGAAATTCCAGCCCTACGAAAGTAATTACAATGTATAAATTCAAGTATTTTGTTCGATTAATGCCGTAGGTTGGTAGATAAATTGCTTTATATAAAGTAATTGAAGCTTTTTATATTCTCTATCTTTACAAAAAAACAGATTGAAAAACGAGTTATTTATTCGGCCAAGTATTTTCCCGAAAGGGGTAGTTGCAGCTCAGAGCACACGCCTTGGTGGAATTAGTCAAGCTCCTTATTCTACTTTAAATTTAGGTTTATACACAGATGATAATGCCAATGACGTATCAGAGAATCGCAAGCGATTCTTTGAAGCATTAGGAGGTACTACCAATCAGGTTTGTGGTGCGTACCAAGTGCATGGTACCAAAGTGGCAGTTTGTGAGCAAGTAGAAGAGCTGAATGGATTTGATGCATTTATCACGAATAAAAAAGGATTGTTCCTTGCAGCTACAATCGCAGATTGTACGCCTATTTTAATTTACGATAAAGAAAAAGAAGCTATTGCAGCGATACATGCAGGATGGAAAGGAACGATAGGCAATATTGTTGGAATTTGCTTAGATAAAATGAACGAACAATATGGCACTAAGCCTATCAATTGCTTAGCGTATATCGGAGCATGTATCGCAGAGTGTGATTTTGAAGTGGATGCCGATGTAGCAGATCATTTTGCGGAAGCATACAAAAGATGGGATGAAGGAAAGGGAAAATACTTCGTCAACTTAAAAGGAACGAATAAGGCGCTGCTTATGAATAAGGGCTTGAGAGCAGAGCATATAGAAGTATCGCCCTATTCTACGGTTTCAGATAATCATCTTTTCTTTTCTCATCGAAAAGAAAAAGGTAAAACAGGACGAGCTTTAGCAGTTATTAGTATGCTTTAGTTGATTACTTACGAGTTGCAAGTGTACCACCTAGGTATGCCATAGGAATGTATGCTACCACCAAATCTAAAACTTGGAACCAAATGGGACCACCAATCTGATAAACAGCAGAAATACCTCCCATTAATGCTAAACCACCGATTATATATGCTAGTATCATTTTTTTGTCTATACCTATCTTTGCCGCAGTAAATGCGCCTACTAATGTACTTCCAGCATGAGCAATAAAAGGAACTATGAAATTTGGAAGGCTAAACAGCTTCATACCTGCCTTAATACTTTCTGGATCCATAGGGTCAATGCCCTCAGGCATTGGAATAATCTGTAAACCTAATAATATAAGGCCAATGTTAAGGACGGTAAAGGCAGCGTACCCTGCTAAAACAGCAAGTATGTTTCTTAGAATAGGATTCATGTTGGCTTTTGTTTATTGAGATAATCCTTAACAATTTAAATTATTTGTTTTTAAAAAACAAAATATTAAAACAAATAATTTAATGTTGACTCCCTTTTTGATGGTTATCCATTATTTTTTGAGAAAGTTCTTGCTGATAGATAGCAGGGCATATTAAATATCCAGGATTATTTTGAATTGGATGATTTAGAAAATCTAGTTCATTTCCATTTAGGTAAGCATAGGAAAAACCTAATTCTTCTAGGATTACCTTATCCCCTGCCCAATCCCAAGGAGCCATAAATGGCTTTGCATATATAGAAACCTCAAGTTCTCCTCTTATAAATTGTAAGGTTTTGTATGCTGTCGTATAAACAATTTGTGTAGGGTCCGCTCCGATATTTTGTAATAGATACTGATATTTTTTTCCCTTGTATCGTTGTGGATGACCAAATCTAAGTAAATCAGGTGGAGGGAATAATGGTGGCTTTAAGACTTGAGTTCTACCATTGGTTTGGAGAAATGCCCCTTCTCCCTTTATGCCATAAACTGTCTCGTTTGTTAAAGGAAAATGGACGAGCCCGATGGAAAGCTCTTTTTCTGTATCAAAGTAAGCTGCTTGATGAGAAAAACCCGGGATACCATCTATAAAGTAACTGGTGCCATCTATTTCATCGATGATAAAATAATTTTTTCCCGCAGCAGCCTCTTTAGACTGGCTTTCTTCGGTGAAAAGATTTACCTCAGGGAATTGTTGTTGCTGCGCTGCTTGAAACTGCTTGGAAATGGCAAGATCTACGGAGGTTACTTTTGATCCATCTGCTTTGGTGAAGATATCATATTGTTTTCGGTAAGATTGAAGCATGATAGCACCCGCTGCGTGTGCTTGTTCGATGAGAAATTGTAGTATGGTATCTTGGGTTTTCATAATTTAAAGGATAATACTAAAAAGGTCAGTACCAAAATGATACTGACCTCAAAAATAAACACCTAAAACCCTATTAACTAACCTATATCTTTAAATCTTCTAAAAATTATATTTGAATAGCATGTTAGGAAAACGATTGTCTAACCATTTGATCTAGCTATTCCTGAAGATATTGTATTTCAAATTCTAATAATAAAATGCTTTTTTGAGGTACATAGATTCATGCCAAGCTGAGTTTAAGATTTTTTTAGCATTTCTGTTAAAGTCATGGAGCTAAATAATATGAACTCATTTTTTTACTTCATCAAATTGATACCTTGAACATTCTTTTAGTCCATTCGGTCTCATTATTTTTTATGCCTGAATTAACAAGAATAGCTTTTTGTGTCAAAGGTGCGCTCTTATTTTACGCATCTACTTATGTCAACAAATAAAACCGAAAATAAATTCCTCAATCTGATTAGATAATATTTAAACTCGACAAATATCTAAGCAATTTCGATTAAGTGTTTAGTGTAGACCTCCGCTGCTTTTGGGATAACTAAAACTAGTATTCCGTTCTCTAATTTTGCCTCTATTGCATCTGTAAGGACCTTTTCTTTTAGCTGGAATTTGCGTTCAAAATTGCGCACTCCAAATTCTTTTTTTAGATAACGTCCTTTTTCTACTGCATTTTCTTTTACATCCGATTTGATGACGAGTATATTCTTTTCAATAGCAATATTTAAGTCTTCTTTTGTGATACCAGGAATAGCCAGTTCAAGTACAAATGCTTTTTCTTGATCAATAATATTTGCTGCAGGCCGATAAATCTTGCTAGATGGATTATGCTGGAAGAAATCTTCAAAAATTTGATCAATGGAAGATTTATGGACGAAACCTGGTTTTACATTTACTACTTTCATTATTGGAAGTTTTTTATTTAACCTATTAGCAAGGCATAATTTTTACACCTTCTTGTTTCAAATAACAACTTCCATATTGCAATTGCTGTGCCAAGCACAAAGGAGATGTGAAATTAGTTGAAAGTAATGACATTTTGTCAAAAAAACAAAATAATGATGACAAAGTGTCACTATTTCATTTGTACAAAGCAAATTTGTGTATTAGGATGGATACTAATCTTTTGATCTAGCTCGTGGACGATTTTGCCATTCACTCGGATGAAGAAACCATTTTCTCGAAAAGAACTGAATACGATATGGCGTGATCTGTTGGAGGGACCTTGTCGAAGGGCAATATTATCGGTAGAAGCTTCTGCGGAAGTATCATATGCTCCAATTTCCTGCTCTACTCTTATTTTGATCAGTTGTTCAATAGTAACAATTGGTTGATCAAAGGAAAGGTAAACCTGATTGATGATCGTTCCATTAGGATTTTCGTCACTTACGATAATGTCATGCTGCATAAAAAAAAACAAATTTGTCTACAAATGTAAACAAATTATTTCAAAAATGTAAACAAATTTGTTTTATTGTGTTCTAGTCTTTAGCGCTTGTTATTTTATAGATGAAGTAATCTGTTTTTCCTTGCCAAGGCATGGATTTGTATTTTTGACGGTAGTGTAGCACTACTTTATTGCCTTCATTTTGTTGGAGCTCTTCATAGATAGCATCTTTATAGACGGAGAAGTTCCAGATATTTCCTGCTAAGCCAGTGGATTCATCAGATTGGAAACCTCCTAAATTTAACTGACCTTCATAGGTTTTGAAAACTATCCCTTTTTTGGAAATTTTGATTAAATAACCAGCACGGGTACCTTCACTATACGTCCAATTACAGACCCATAAATAAGCCCCAACACCTACTATAGCTAAAATAGAGATAGCTAAGAAGAAGCGTTTGATCCAGTCTAAAACGGTATTAGCGCCGTCCTTTACAATCTGTGTGAATTCGCTCATGATGTTGATAATTTGTTTTTGAATCTCTAAAATACAATATCCCTAAAGACGAATAGATATATAATTAAAGATTTTATGCAGACTTGATCTTTGCGATCACTTTCTCAGGGCCATTTGCATAGGCAAAAGCCATTTTAGGAGTATTATGTGCAAAGGCGTAATTGCCTGCAGCATTAATTCCAATTACTCCACCCAAACCGCTAACACGTTTTTCTAATATATCAATTGATTTGATGGCTGCTTTAATGGGGCTGTACTTAGAGAAGAGGTCACACAAGGCCTTTGCCAATAATACCTTCATGATACTTTCTCCCCAACCTGTAGTGGAAACTGCTCCCAGCTGATTATCTGCATAAGCACCTGCTCCTACTATTGGGCTATCGCCAACTCTACCTTGCTTTTTTCTGGCAGTGCCACCTGTAGAAGTAGCTGCCGCTAAATTTCCATGATGGTCCATGACCACTGCACCCACAGTATCAGACGGTTTGTTCATATCAAAAGGGTGATAGGTTCGAAAAGATGGATCATTTTGAATTTTTTGAAAAAACGTCAGCTCTCTTTCCGTGAGCAGTTCTTCTGATGCTAAAATTGAAAAACCCTCTGCTTGTGCAAAGGACTGTGCCCCCTTGCCAACCAATAAACAGTGTTCGGTTTTTTCCATCACCTTTCGGGCAATACTGACGGGATGTAAGAAATTTTGTATGGCAGCAACTGCTCCAAAGGATAAATCACGGCCATCCATGATCATGGCATCCAATTCAATTTCTCCTATTTCATTAAGGAAGGCTCCTTTTCCAGCGTCATAGGTAGGATCTTCTTCTAGAATATTTACTGCTTTTTCGGCTGCATCGAGAGCACTCATTCCATCTAATAATAATGGATAAATTGTTTCTACTGCATATTTTACTCCGTTGCGGTGTGCTTGCTCTGTTTCCTTCGGGAAATTCCAAGCACCACCATGAACGATCAATTTTGGAATCATAAGTAGCATTTAAATAGCAATCACTCTATTTCCTGCAAAAACAGAGAGAGGAGTTAAGCCTTTTCCATTCCATTCCCCAAAAATATTAATGGCTTGTCCTCCGCTTAGAGCGATGATAGACCATACTTTTTTTGCTTCTGCAAATAATAAAATGCGCTGTTGATGAGCATCTACGATGTAATGGGATTCATTTTTTGTTATGATATGGACATTGGCGATGAGCCCAGGAATAGTATATAGCAGGGGGTTTTTCGCTAGGGCTTTCGCAAAAGCCGTACTGAGTTCTTTAAGGGTGATATAACCTTTCAAGTTATTAATGGGCTGATTATTAAAGCGATATTGCTTAAAAATCGCTCTGGTCGGAAAAGCTCCTGGGTAGAAAACCATTTCACCATTATAGGCGGAGGCCATCGGCCAATCCATTGTAAACCCTTGGTTGCCCCAGGCATAATCTAGTAGGATCGCAAAGCGACCACTCTGGGCACCGATTAGCCATGTCTTTCTCCATTGTAGCTGCTCTTCTTCACCATTGGTTTGGCCAATAACTAACCACTGATCAGCAATACCTTTTTGGTAGAGCAGGTCTTCTTTCTTTTGGTTGACGCCAGCGGCAGTTAAAAGATCAGCTTGCTGATCTTTGGATAATAGATCAAACTGCTGAAACCCTTGGCAAAATAGATGTAGATAAGCAACTTCATTAGCGAGTAATTCAAGCCAATTTGCTTTTTGAAAGAGTAATTTAAATCCTCTAATTTTCCGGCCAATGCTACCTAATTTGGCATCAACCATTCGGGCGGCGAAGCTATCCCAGAAATCAATTGTTTCACTTTCTAAAGTTGCCAAACCTTGATGACTAATATCTAGCAACCAAGCATTAAGCTCTAAAACACCTGTTTGCATGAGCACCAAGCGTTTATCAAGATTCTTCTCTTGTGGTTTTTGAATGCTCGCCTTTTCAGGAGCTATTGGTAGAGCTGGTGGGGTGACCCATTCAGGCGGCTCTACTTGAAATTCAAATCTTCGTTTATCTTCTAGGTAAGAAAAGAGTAACCCCAATACATGTTTGCAAGGGGCTTTGCGATCTTTGCAGTTACAAGAGCTGTGCAATTGCTTTCGCTCAATCACCACTTTGTAGGTTTGTGTTCCACTACTTTTACACTCTCCCCAAAGAAAACGGTCATTTTCTCCTCTAGACAGCCAGTTCCTTCTTTTACTTGCGGCCTTGGCTCTTTCTATGGATATAGCGTTAGGTGCTAAAGCTAATATTTGATCATAAGTAATAGTCAAAACTAATCATCTGATAATATACCGAGTGCTTGCATTGCTTTTTCAGAAGCTGTTTGCTCTGCACTTTTCTTATTAAAATCATCAGCTGTTGCCATACGTTGTCCATTGACCATAACGGCAACTTTGAAGCGATCACGTTTTTCGAACTTGTATCTAGCTAATAATTTGTAATTGACAGATTGACCATTTTTTTGACACCACTCCAACAATTGGCTTTTGTAATTATCGTCAAAGCTTTCCAATTCATGGACATTGACATAATTGCGCAAGACCTTCCTTACAATGAAGTTACTAGTTCCATCATATCCTTTTTCTAGATAGATAGCACCTACCAATGCTTCTACTGCATTTCCTAACATGGAGCGACTAAGACGGGTATTGTTGTATTCCGAAAGGAGTACATCCAAGCCCATTTTATCACCAATCTTATTTAGTGATTTACGTTTGACGATCTTCGATCGCATTTTGGTAAGGAAGCCTTCATCACTATTGGGATATTTCTTAAAGAGATATTCTGCGACGATGGTACCCAATACGGCATCTCCCAAATACTCTAGGCGTTCATTATTTTGGGCAGCATAGCCCTTTTCAGAAGCGGTAGATTTGTGAGAAAAAGCCAACTTAAAGATGCCTAGACGGTAGGGCGTAAAACCAATAAGTGAACGCAGTCTACGTGCAAATTGCTTGTCTGGCGAAAAATAATAATTGTACAGTCTAAATAAAAACCGCAAAGCTGTTCATTTAAAGTTACTGGAAAAAAGCACTCCAATATATTGTATCCACAAGTGTGAATACTTGAAAACGCTTTGCAGTAAAGAAATAACAACTTTATTAAAGTGTATATTATCTCTTTACTGCATTTTTAGATGCCCAAGGGGCTTATTTATCATTCAAAGATTGAGTGACAAATCAATTTTCCAGTTCTTTTGATGAACGAGGATTTGATTTATCCTTCAAATCTCTTAAAAATCACAGATGCGTTATGTCCACCGAAGCCAAAGGTATTACTCAACATCACATCAATCTTACGCTCTTGAGCTTCGTTAAAAGTAAGGTTTAATTTAGGGTCAAGGTCCGGATCATCCGTAAAGTGGTTGATCGTTGGTGGTACAAAGTTATTATTTATTGACAAAATTCCAGCGATGGCTTCAATAGCTCCTGCTGCACCTAAAAGATGACCTGTCATTGATTTGGTAGAACTGATATTCAAATTGTAGGCGTGTTCTCCAAATACTTTTTGAATAGCTATCACTTCTGCTTTATCTCCAAGTGGGGTAGAAGTACCATGTACATTGATATAGTCAATATCTTCAGGGGATAAACCAGCATCTTGGATGGCCATTTTCATTACATTCATTGCGCCAAGTCCTTCTGGATGAGGAGCGGTCATATGGTGAGCATCTGCTGTAGCGCCAGCTCCAACCAATTCTGCAAAAATATGAGCACCACGTGCTTTTGCATGCTCTAGCTCTTCTAAAATGATAGCGCCAGCCCCTTCGCCTAATACAAATCCATCTCTATCAACATCAAACGGACGAGAAGCTGTTTTATAATCATCATTGCGTGTGGACAGTGCTTTCATGGCATTAAAGCCACCAATACCTGCTTTTGTAACCGCTGCTTCTGACCCACCAGAAATAATGATATCATTTCTACCAATACGAATATAGTCAAAAGCATTCATTAGTGCATGCGAAGAAGAAGCACATGCTGAAACTGGAGCATAATTGATACCTCTAAATCCATATTTCATGGAGATCAGTCCAGCTGCTAAATCTGGAATCATCTTTGGAATCATAAATGGATTATAACGAGGTATGCCACTGCCAGTAGAGTAATCTTCAATCTCTTTTTCTAAAGAACGTAATCCTCCAATTCCTGAAGCCCAAATAACACCTGAGCGGTCTAGGTCGATTTTTTCAAGATCTAAACCTGATTTTTCTATTGCCTCGTGAGCTGCAATCATAGCATACTGAGAGTACAAGTCCATACGACGTGCTTCTCTACGATCAAGAATATCGGCAGGGAAATTTTTAATTTCACAGGCAAATTGCGTCTTAAAATTAGATGCATCAAAATGCGTGATTGTATTGGCCCCACTGACACCATTTTGCAATGCTTCTGAATAAGCTTGCAAATTATTTCCGATCGGGGTGAGTGCACCAACACCAGTAACAACAACCCTTCTCATTGGTCTTTATTTTTTGGATGAGATGCGTTGAAACATTTGAATTAGATTAAAATGTTTAACGCAAAAGAGATTTAAGGAGGAACTCAGCTAGATAGTTTAGGTGCATAAACCGGGCATCCCGGTCTATGCTCCTGAGCGTTACTCTAAAAGTATTTCGAGTTTAACCTTCTTTACTTGTTCGCTTCTAAATAATCGATAGCTTGGCCTACTGTCTGGATATTTTCAGCTTCATCATCTGGGATTGAAATTTCGAATTCCTTTTCAAACTCCATGATTAGCTCTACTGTATCTAGAGAGTCAGCACCAAGGTCACCTGTAAAACTAGCTTCTGGAGTGATTTCTGACTCCTCAACACCTAGTTTGTCAATGATAATTTTTTTTACACTTTCTGCAATGTTAGACATAGATAATTCGCTTTAGAGGTTTACGAATGTTCCTGCAAAGAAAAATAGAACTCTACTGATAACCAAAGTTTTTAGACTTTTTTTATGCTTCGCAATCTATATGAATACCTCCCTAGTGCCGAATGAAGCTAAGGGCATGCTAGAGGTTTGCCAAATATTTAATATTTTTTTTAAGGACACTTAAAACTTTGTTTCTTTCAAATTTTAGAATGCCATATTTTACGACTGATCTTATTTTTAGTGCTTTTTTGTCAAATTTATCCCGCTAGTTTTATTCATTTTCAGTTATTTATTATAGAAAAGTAGTACTTTTAGGGCATTATTGTAAAAAATACACTTAGTTGTTATGGACATAGCTGTTTCGAAAGAAAAAACAAACCTAGAAACTATGAAAATTGTAGATCACCAAAATACAAAGATTGTTGCGACGGTTGGCCCTGCTTCTAGTTCTTATGAGAATTTATTGGCTCTTATTCAAGCAGGCGTAGATGTATTTAGACTGAACTTTTCTCATGGTAAGCACGAGGATCACGAAGAAGTTATCAATAGAATTACTTATATCAATGAAAAATATGGTACTCATATCGGTATCCTAGCAGATTTGCAAGGACCAAAATTAAGGGTGGGCCAAATAGAGAATAATGCTCTGGAATTGAAAGAAGGTGATGTAATTACTTTCGTAAATGAGGAGTGTATGGGTACTATGGAAAAAATTTACATGAGCTATGATCAATTTGCAGCTGATGTGGAAGTTGGTGAAAAGGTATTAGTAGATGATGGGAAATTAGTTTTCAAAGTTATTGAAACGAATAAGAAAGACACCGTTCGTCTTCAAGTTCTTTTCGGAGGAATATTATCCTCTAGAAAAGGAGTGAACCTTCCAAATACAAGTATTTCGCTACCTTCTTTAACAGAAAAGGATCGTTTGGATTTAGAGTATATTCTTACCCAACCGGTTAATTGGATTGCCTTATCATTCGTCCGTTCTGCAAAAGATATGAAAGATCTTAGAGAGCGATTGGATAAGATCGGCCATCCGGCAAAGATCATGGCTAAAATTGAAAAACCAGAAGCAATTGATCATATTGATAAAATTATCAAAGCATCTAATGGCATTATGGTAGCTCGTGGAGACTTGGGCATTGAAGTTCCTATGGAACGCCTGCCATCCATTCAAAAGATGATTATCAAAAAGTGTATCCAACGCGCAAGACCTGTAATTGTAGCTACTCAAATGATGGATAGTATGATTACTAACCCAAGCCCTACACGGGCAGAAATTACGGATGTAGCAAATGCCGTATTGGATGGCGCTGATGCAGTTATGCTAAGTGGTGAAACTTCTGTGGGTAAGCACCCTGTAAAAGTAGTGGAAGCAATGAATAAAATCATTGAAGAAACGGAAAAGCATTTTTCATTTAGCAGTAAAAGGCCAAAGCCATCTGAAAAGTCAAGAACTTTCCTTTCAGATGCGGTTTGTTTTAATGCTGGAAAATTATCAGAAGAAATTGGTGCCAAAGCTATCCTAGGGATGACAAGTTCAGGTTATACAGCTTTCAAAGTCTCTTCTTTTCGACCAAAATGTAGCATCTATATTTTCTCTGATCAAATGAATATGCTTTCTACACTCAACTTAGTTTGGGGAGTTCGTTGCTATTATTATGATCGATTTACAACGACAGATGAAACCATAACAGATGTAGTAGATATTCTGAAAAAAGCAGGAAGAATCAAAAAAGATGATATTATTATCAACACAGGCACGATGCCACTTCACAAAAGGCATCGTACGAATATGTTGAAGATTACAGTTGTTGAAGATTAATTAAAAGAGCTTTAGTTAAAGCAATCAATCTAAAGGCTACCCTTGATCGTTTGGAAAGGGTAGCCTTTGTTTTTAGGATAGCTTAGTTTTAAATTTCTGTTAAATTCTATGGGGCTTGGTAGTTAAAATACCATATTTATTCATTAATATACATACCTTATCATTACAAACAAATTGCTTACCCCATTGCTGCACATTTTACAGCGACCTTATATGGTTGTCTCAAATTATATTTTAATCAAATTTTTGATGGAGAAGTGAGTTATTACTCCTGTCCTAAACTACCAATTATGAAAATTATTATCCCTATGGCAGGTCGAGGATCACGTTTGCGTCCTCACACACTAACGGTACCAAAGCCCCTTATCCCTATTGCTGGAAAGCCCATGGTGCAACGCCTTGTAGAAGATCTATCTGCTACCTTACCCGAAAAAGTTGAAGAAATTGCCTTTATTATTGGTGATTTTGGAGAAACAGTGGAACAGCAACTAAAGGAAATAGCTGCTAATATTGGTGCTAAGGGAAGTATCTACCACCAAGAACAGCCACTTGGTCCTGGACATGCTATTTTATGCGCAGCTCCGAGTCTTAGTGGTAAGTGTATTGTTGCCTTTTCTGATACTCTATTTAAGGCTAACTTTAATTTTAATTCAGACGAAGACGGAATTATTTGGGTGCAAAAAGTAGATAATCCTGCATCTTTTGGTGTTATTAAATTGAATGATGATGGTATAATTACAGACTTTGTGGAAAAGCCGTCTAATTTTATATCTGATAAGGCCATTGTTGGTATCTACTATTTTAAAGATGGGGGCAATCTGAAAGCGGAGTTGCAGTATCTGATTGATCATGACGTAAAAGAAAAAGGAGAGTATCAATTAACAACTGCCTTGGAACATATGAAACAAAAAGGACTAAAGTTTCGTCCCTCTGGCATAGAAGAATGGTTGGACTGTGGTAATAAAGACAACGTTTTAGATACAAATACTCGAATTTTACAATTGAAAGTAGAAAATGAAAACTTAGTGCATGATAGCGTAATCACCGAAAATACTGTTATTATTCCTCCTTGTTGTATTGGTGCGAATACCGTTTTGCGCAACACTGTTGTAGGACCACACGTTTCAATTGGAGACCACTGCGTAATTGAAAATAGTATTCTTAGCAATACCTTGATTCAAAATCATACTAATGTGGATCATGCTAATCTCCAGAGAGCTATGCTTGGAAGCCACGTGCAATATGATGGAAAAGCTTCAGATGTAAGTTTAGGAGATTATTCTTCTTATTAATAATTTTGTAGAAGCACTACTTTTACAAAAATAGACTTTAGAAAAATATGCTTGTACGATTGGTATGTTGTGTCGTATTTTTAGTTGGTACGACCTTTGGTGCATGGGCACAAAAACAAATTAGTGAAGAAGAAATAAAATTGCAAGAATCTTTCTTGATGGCAACCAAAGAGAGGATTTTAGGCAATTTTGAAAAAGCAGCTGAATTATTTGAAGCCTATTTGAAAAAAGATAGAACAAATGATGTTGCAGCTTTTGAGTTGGGTAAGGTGTATGATGAACTCGCACAGCCAGAAAAAGCAATTCAAAGCTTTGAAAAAGCCTTGAAGTTGAATCCCAACAATGAATGGTATCAAAAATATCTAGCTGATATTTATCAGAAAATGGGTTTGGATCGAGAAGCAGCAAATATTTATGAAGGTTTAGTAAAAGCAAATCCTACCCAGGGTTATTATTATTATAAGTGGGCTTATTTTTTAGTTCGGTCTAATAAAATAAAAGATGCGCTAGATGTTTATGATTTATTAGAGTCTCAAGCCGGTATAAGCGAGGAATTGATTCGTCGTAAACATTCTTTATACATTGGCCTTGGGGAGAATAAGAAGGCAGCAAATGAATTACGTCGTTTGATTGATGCTTTTCCGGAAGAAGTAGAATATCGCTATTTATTATCCTCGTTTTATGAGCAAATTGGCAAGCGTGATAAGGCAATGAATATCTATCGTGAAATTATTGATATCGACCCAGAGAGCTCAAAAGCGGTAATGGCATTAGCAGGGGAGAAAGCTCCAAAGGAAGGAGAGGCTGCGTATTTGACCTCTTTAATGCCGGTATTTAAACAAATTGATGTAGATATCGATATTAAGATGGCAAGAATTATTCCTTTTATCCAAGAGGTAGCGAATAAAGGAGATCAAATTTTAGCAGATGAGATATTGAAACTAACGACCGTTTTGGAGGAGGTTCACCCGAATGAAGCAAAAGCCTTTTCTGCATCAGGTGATTTGTATCTCTATACTAATCGTGTAGAGCAAGCTATTAAAAAGTACAAAAAAACACTTAATCTTGACGATACCGTCTACGCTGTATGGGAGCAGTTAATGTATGCCCATACTGAGCTAAAGCAATACAAAGAACTAGTAAAAGTATCCGAAGAAGCGATCGATTTTTTCCCCAATAAGGCTAGTGCTTATTACTTGAATGGATTAGCTAATAATGAAATTGGAAACCCAGATGAGGCAGTCAGTGTTTTGGAGCAGGCCTTGCTGATGTCTTCTAGAGATGGCTATATTCAATTTCAGGTTTTGGGTAATTTAGGAAAGGCATATCATTTATTAGGTGATGGTGCACAATCTAATCAAGCTTTTGATAAAGCGCTTCAGCTTAACGCCAAAGCACCAGAATTATTAGGTACTTACGCCGTATGTTTGGTAGATCGTGAGGCCGATTTGGCGAAAGCCGAAGAAATGGTAGAAAATGCCGTAGACATTTTACCGAATAGCCCAGAAACAACTTATGCGAAAGGATGGATTCTTTATAAAAAGAAAGATTTTGCGAAAGCAAAAACGTGGTTAGAGCAATCACTACAGCTGGGTGGTTCAGAATTACCAAAGGTATTAGAAGCTTATGGTGATTTGCTTTTTCAAACTGAATCTGCCGAGCGTGCAATAGAATATTGGACAAAAGCATTAAATAAGGGTAGTTATTCCAAATTATTGAAAAAGAAGATTGCAGATCGAAAACTTTATGAATAAACAAATTTTATCTCTATTAAGAATCATTATCTGTTTTTTTGCATTTACGCTTACGCTAAATAGCTGTAAGACAACTAAAGTAATTGATAAAAAAGTAGATGAAAAAAGCGAAGAGTATTTTTTAGATAAACTATTGAGTGAAGAGATCAATTTCGATTGGTTTACCGCTAAAGCCAAAATTAAATATAATGATGATAACACTGGTATTACCGTTTCTTCTACCATTAAAATGAAAAAAGATAGCTTGGTGTGGATGAATGTCAAGAAATTTGGTTTAGAGGTAGCTAGAGTAATGATTACAGCTGACTCAGTATATGTGATGGATCGCTTTAATAGAGAATATTATGTAGAGGATATTGCTTATGTAGAGCGGCTATACAATATACCCTCTGATTTGACTACCATTCAGCATATCTTGATGGGGAAAGCGGTCTTCTTGACTAAAGATAATTTAAGCTCAAAAAGCCTTCCGGATGCTCATATTATAAGGGCAAACAATCAACAATTAGAAAATGAGTATTGGTTGGATAATTCCAGTTTATTATTAAAAAAAATGTTGCTTAGGGATCGATTAGATAAGCGCACCATAGATTTAGATTTGCAGGCTTATGAAGTCTTAAATGAGCAGCAAAAATTTTCGTATCTTCGCAAGCTCCATATGAATAGCCAAGAAACAGGTAAGGTGGATGTGGAAATTAAATTTTCGAACGTAAAAATTAACGTCCCTGAGAACATACGATTTGAAATACCAAAAAGATATACAAAAGTTAATTAGGTGGGTTTTCTTGATCGTAGGATTACTAATGGGCATTCAAATGTCCTTGGCTGGTCAAAGCCGGCAGGATTTAGAAAGCAAACGTAAAAAACTGCTTCGCGAAATTGAAGCAACCAGTGCCCAATTAAGTCAAACTAGAAAAGATAAAGCAGCTGCTTTAGATCGTTACTTTACGCTGCAACGTCAGATCAAAAAAAGACAACAACTGATCCACACTTTAAGGACGGAGCTCTCTTTGGTTATTATAAGTATCGATCGAACTAATGAAGTGATTGAATCTCTAAATAAAGACGTTACTAAACTAAAGGAAGAGTATACCCAAACCCAAAGGGCTGCCTATCGGAGTAGAATCAATAATAGCTCCTTAGCATTTCTTTTTGCTGCAGACAATTTTAATGACCTTTTTCTTAGATGGCAATATATTCGTCAGTACAATAGCTTCCGCAAACAACAAGCTAGGCTTATTCTCCGTACCCAAGAGACTTTAATTGGAAAATCAGAGCAGCTGGCAAAAAGGAAGAAAGAGAAGGAAATGCTCATATTATCTCAAGAGCAACAGCAACAAATACTTAGTAAAGAATTGACGGATAAAGATTTATTGTTATTATCTCTTAAAACGAGCGAGAGTAAACTAGCAGGGGAGCTAGAGATTCAGCAAAAGGCGCATACAAATTTGAATACTGCTATAGAAGGCGTTATTCGAAAAGAAATGGCCGAACAACGAAAAGCATCGAGAGATGCCAGTTCACTTACGGCTACTGCAAATAAGGAAGAGAAAAAGAAAAGTGTAAGTATAAATAGAACTTTGAGTGGCAACTTTGCGAGCTTGAAGGGAAATTTGCCTTGGCCTGTGAAGTCTGGAAAAATTACGCGTAATTTTGGAAAGCAGGCACATCCTACTATTCAGACAATTCAAATCACCAATAATGGGATTGATATTCTGAGTGAATCAAGGGCCAGAGTTTTTGCTATTTTTGATGGGAAGGTGGTTGGTACTCAATACATTCCCGGTAACCAGAATATGATTATTATCCAACATGGCAATTATTACACGGTATATTCCAATCTAGAAGAAATATTTGTAAATCGGGGTGATCAAGTTAAATCAGATCAATCCATTGGTCGTTTAAATAAGCAAAAACCCGAAGTACATTTTGAGGTTTGGAAAGAAAAAAAGCGGATGAATCCAACATTATGGGTAAAACCTTTTTAGAATAGGTAGGCCTAAAGCATGATGTGAACGAACGGACCAAAAGAAAGCTCAAAGCGTCCATTTGATGAAATAGTCAGTAAAAAAAGAGTTCATATTATTTAACCCTATAGCTTAAATGGAATTATATTTTATGTAATGGAGTTAGGTATGAAGTAAAAATTAAATTAACTTCATTTTAAGAAAAGAATAGTAGTATATGGCGAATGAATGGAATTTAGGGCAGAAGGATCAAAAAGGGCTTGTGAAAAAGGCGGAGTATGCCATATTAATCGGACTGATTACTAGAGATCAGACTGAAGAACAAGTCGTTGAATACCTTGACGAGTTAGAGTTTTTAGCATTAACGGCTGGCGCCTTAACAAAAAAGAGGGTGATGCAGAAATTGCCACATCCTGATTCAAAGACATTTATTGGTAAAGGAAAACTACAAGAAGTAGCGGAGTATATTGAAAATCATGAAGAGATCAATATGGTCATCTTTGATGATGATTTGACAGGCAAGCAAGTAAGTATTTTAGAAGAAGAGTTGAAGGTTAAAATTATTGATCGGAGTAGTTTAATTCTGGATATTTTTGCTAGTCGAGCACAAACAGCCCAAGCCAAAACGCAGGTAGAGCTGGCGCAAATGCAGTACCTACTTCCTCGATTGAGAGGACTCTGGACACACTTAGAGAGGCAGCGAGGTGGTATTGGTATGCGTGGCCCTGGGGAGAAAGAAATCGAGACAGATCGTCGTATTGTAAGGGACAAAATTTCTTTGCTTAAAAAGAAATTAGAAAAGATTGACCAGCAAAATATGACACGAAGAAAACATAGGAACGAGCTGATTCGTGTAGCTTTAGTTGGATATACTAATGTGGGAAAGTCTACTTTGATGAACTTGCTGACGAAGTCAGATGTATTCGCAGAGAATAAGCTTTTTGCTACCTTAGATACTACAGTAAGAAAAATAGCTTGGGAAGGTATGCCATTCCTTTTGTCAGATACAGTTGGGTTTATTAGAAAGTTGCCCCACCATTTGATTGAGAGTTTCAAATCAACTTTGGATGAGGTTCGCGAAAGCGATATCTTATTACATGTAGTAGATATTGCACACCCCATGCATGAGGACCATATCCGTACCGTTAATCAAACATTGAAAGACTTAGAGGTTACGGATAAGCCGACATTGATGATTTTTAACAAAATTGACTTGTATCGACAAAAGAACTACGATGACTTAATCGACGAAGAGGCAATGAAGGAAATAGAGGATGGAATACAAGGAAATTTGAATCATCAGTTTGGTCATGAAAATGTTCTAGTGTCAGCAATGACAAAAGAAAATGTTGATATCTTACGACAAAAAGTAACTCAAATGATAAAACAGCAGTACAAAATTCGTTATCCTTACCAAGTAAGGCACTGGTAATGGAACATTTGTACTTTATTATCGTAATGCAACGAAAAAGAAATTTTATAGTTGACGATTAAGGGCTCCGTTGAACAACGAGCTGGAAAACAACAAATAAGAGCACACGGAAAAGAATCACATACATGAAAAGTATGCTTTCGAAATATGCCGATTTATTAGTACGTTATTGCCTGGATGTAAAAGAAGGAGAAAAGGTATATGTACGCACCACTACACTAGCTGAATCACTAGCTCGTGAGGTCTATCGTGCCGTGATCCGAGCAGGTGGTATTGTCGAAGTAGAGTTGGATTTTAGAGAGAAAAATCGGATCCTATTAAATGAAGCGATTAATGATCAGCAGTTGCTTCACATGCCTACTCTTTACAATAAAGCAATCAATGAGTTTGATTGTTTTTTGTATATCCGAGCACCTTTCAATCTTCGTGAAGACCAGAATATCCAGCCTGAAAAATCAAAAATTAGGAAGGAGTCCCAGAAGCACATTTTAAAGACTTATTTTGAGCGAACCGCCACACGCGATCTTAAACGCAACCTTTGTCAATTTCCCACCATTGCTAATGCCCAAGAAGCGGGTATGTCTCTTGAAGAATACGAAGAATTTATTTTCAATGCATGCAAACTGAATGAAGAAGATCCTATTCAAGCATGGCTAGATGTGAGAAATAGTCAGCAAAAAATGGTTGATTTGTTGAATAAGCGTACAAAAATTAGATATTTAGGGGAGGGTATTGATATTGAATTCTCAACAAAAGGAAGAACATGGATTAATTCAGATGGACAAACTAATATGCCTTCCGGAGAGGTTTATACTTCACCAGTGGAGGATTCAGTAAATGGTGTAATTCACTTTTCCTTTCCTGGGGTATATATGGGACATGAAGTAGAGGATGTGACCTTATGGGTAAAAGATGGATGGATCGAAAAGTGGGAAGCAAAAAGAGGGAAAGATTTTTTAGATCAAGTATTTCAAATAGAAGGTGCAAGGCGCTTTGGAGAAGCTGCAATTGGCACCAATTACAATATTGATAAATTGACAAAAAACATCCTATTTGATGAAAAAATAGGTGGTACCGTACACATGGCAATTGGACAATCATATTTACAGGCAGGAGGTAAAAATCAATCTACTATCCACTGGGATATGATCACAGAAATGAGAAATGGTGGAATAATACTTGCAGATGACGAAAAAATTTACGAAAATGGTGTTTTTCTCTTTTAAATTGTTGAAATTCATCAACAATTAGAGAGATTTGCAGTTAATTTGTAAATCTAACAATCTAACCATTTGCAAATCAGTTTTGTAAGGGATGTTTAATATTATGACCCCAAAAATTTTGGTATTAGCATTCACTACCTTTTTATCTCATTTTTTTTGAGGTGAATACTAACATTGACGTTTAGAAAATGCATAAATTGCATAAGAAACACTAAGTATAGCACTAAAATTATTCAGCATTAGTAAATGCTTAAACAATGAGAGAGAACATTTTTCGAAAACACATTAACATCCTTAAACCGTGAACAATAACATAGCGTTTTTAGAATTAAAGTATGGCAATATTTACGGTGGGTACCCTAATTTCTATGCAATCGCCGAAGTATCATTATTAATTTTTGAACAAGGGTCCAACAAGATTTTCTTAGAAAGTTGGGTCAATAATGCAAACGTGGACATCGTAAGCGTTTTTTCAAAGGTAAATGAGCTAGGACATACGATTGGAAGAGCAAGGGAAGTTATCAACCTCCGTACAAGAAGAAGAAAACCCTACGATGAAGAGTTTAGGTTAGATGATAGAGCTTTGCAGTATAACTTTAAGCAACTTCATCCTACTAAAATGCCTATTCGGAGCTTTTTAATGAGAAACTTTAAAAAGTACCGTTTTAGAGACATTATCGTATTTGATGGTCGCCGTGATATTTTCCTTTGTGAACGTACAGGTGTAAGGTTCGATCGATTCAATATTATCGATATCCAAAAAGATTTAAACAAAGAGACGGATTACCTTTTCTCTTTGAATAAGTTAGCGGTAGTCATCAATTTTGATTACGATAGAAGTTATCTAAGAAGTAATAATCTGGAGTATTGGTTGCATCCAATTGCTGCTAGACAAATTCAGCCAAAATCTGCATCTTTTGATGCAGCAAGGTTAATGATGGTGTATAATGAATATACAGAGCACCACGACGATTTCTTGATGAAAGCGGCACTGGTGCTTAATAAAATTCAGAATACCAAAGAAGAGTAATTTATTCCATGGCTACGGTAGAGATGTAAGCGTATATTAGCTTATATCTCTATTTTTTATAAGAGGTATTCTTGAGCCAATTCAGGGATTTCTACTCCTTTGAAGCCTACCCTTAGAAGATGTTCTTTCAGCACTTCCTGTCGTTCTATTGTACCATGTACAAGAAACACTTTCTTCGTTTTGTCTCTTTGATTTTTTAGGAAGTCCATAATTTCTAGCCGATCAGCATGAGCAGAAAAAGAATCCATAATTTGGATTTCAGCCTTTACGCTTTTTATTTCACCAAATAATTTGACTTCTTCTTTTCCTGCGCGCAGTTTTCCACCAGGTGTTTCTGGCGAGCAATAACCTACGATCAAGATGGTATTTTTCTGATTGTCAATACTGTTAAAGAGGTGATGTTTCACTCTTCCAGCATTCATCATTCCTGAAGAGCTAATAATGATGCAAGGATCGTTAGTGCTATTTAAAGTTTTTGAAACTTCCACTTGTCGAACATAATGTAAGTTGTTAAATCCAAAAGGATTATCATCAATTAATAGATATTCATTCAAATCATTATCGAAACACTCCGGGTGCGCTCCAAAAATCATGGTTGCATTTACTGCTAATGGGCTATCGACATATACCGGAATCCGAGGCAGTTTCCCTGCGGTCTCTAATTGGTCGAGCATATATACAATCTCTTGCGTTCGTCCAACACTAAATGCAGGAATGATTAACTTCCCTTTCTTTTTCACGCAAGTCTGCTGAATAACTGCTAAAAACTTATCTAGTTCAGTTGCTCCTGATAAGTGTTCTTTATGACCATAGGTGCTTTCGCAAATAAGATAATCTACCTTTGGCATAGGCTGTGGATCACGTAATATCGGACGATTCGGGCGACCAATATCCCCTGTGAAGCCAAAGTAAGTAGTCTGACCATTTTCATGAATTTTTAGGGTGACATTTGCACTACCCAAGATATGGCCAGCATCTCGAAATAGGACTTCTACATTTTCATGAATCTTAAACCAACGTTTGTATGAATTTCCGCAAAATCGTTCCATAGTGTCAGTGACATCTTTTGCGGTATAAAGTGGTTCACGACTTATCTTTTTTCCCTTTTTTCCTTGTCTTTTATTAAAATATGCAGCATCTCTTTCGTGTATCTTGGCACTATCTAGAAGCATGATGGAGCAGAGGCTTCGCGTAGCATGGGTAGCATAAATATTTCCATGGAAACCATCTTTGATTAATTTGGGCAAACGGCCACTATGGTCAATATGGGCATGAGAAAGAATAACACAGTCAATTTCAGCGGGTTTGAACAACCAATTTTCATTAAAATGCTTCATATCTGCTGAACGACCTTGGTATAAGCCGCAGTCTAATAGAATTTTGAATCCACTATCCAAAGTAATTAAATGCGAACTTCCAGTCACTGCTTGTGCTGCACCACAGAATTGTACTTTCATCTGCTATCTTTTTTGTGTTATGATCAGATTCTTAAAGCAGAAAAACAAACCTCTTTAGATTAAAAAGTAATTCTTACGTAAAACAAAGATCGTATTGGAATTCATTGATTGACCTTACGGATATACTTAGCGTTGCAAAAAATGCATTTTTACAGCTTGTTGTAAATAGTTTTTTAGGCCTTTTGAATAACAACACTACCAGCACGTTATGAATCATTAATATATTTCTGCATAATGTCATTTGAATAATCTTCATTATCGATACGCCTTAATATATTATCCCCCTTTTTTACCTTCCAAGTGGTCAAACTCTGATTTGAGTTGCACTTTATGTTCTTCTAAGTCTTTTAGGTAATTGTCGTTAAAATCAGTAGAGATGAATTCAGTTGCAATAAGGATACTATCCTCTAAAACAATTATACCATCTAGTTGGTACGCTTCATTTGTTGTGAGCAGAGCGGTAGCTATTTGCTCAGTATAGAATATTTCTATCGTTTCATTCCATGGTCCTGTTTCAATAATATCACACTTTCGTTGATTATGTTTATTAATTAATCTCTGTTTCAATGCATAATAAACAGTGGCACTACTGGAATCTACTGAAAGAACAAATTTCTAAATACGCTCTAAAATAGAAAAATTCCGTACAGCTACAAAAAAGGCCAATCCCGAACAACGGAATTGGCTTTGCTAAACATGATATAAACAATTACTTAATCTTTAGTGATTCTTAGGCCGCCATAACTTAATCCCGCACGAATTTTCTTTTTGGTATTGGAATTCCCCATGTACCCTTTAACTTCGTGTTTATTTCCTTTTTCTAATTCATAAGTCGTTATTAGATCAGAGGGGTATCGAATACCAGCATATTCGCCAAGTGCTTCTAAATGGAAGCTAGTTCCGGATTGGAGCCCAATTCTAAAATCCGAATGCCGTCCATCTAATTGTACGTCTGTAAAGTTGCGGCTTAGCTTTCTAATAGTGCCGCCACCATGTTCCATATTAAAGTCAATAGATTGATTGACCTCTAATGCTCTTAAATTGGTGTACTTTGCAGAAATACTGATCTCATCTACACTACCAATTTCAAAATTATCATATTTACCGCTATTGCGAATTTTACGAGCAGATTCGATGATGTAGTTGTCATATTTGGAGGCGCAACGAATAGAATTAGCTTTTTCGATACTTATATTAGAGTGTTTGCTTGAAAACTCCACATCCTCTGCGCGAATTAATTTTAAGTTAGAATGCTTGATAGAAAAATAGACGTTCTTACCAGTACCTAGTGTACCATTGGAGTGTTTTACATCTACTCTTACATCATCAGAGCTACCATCTATCTTGAAACTGCCATGTGCAATATTTATACTGATAGGCGCATTCATTTTATCTATATACACATCTCCATATTTGTTATTGAGCTCTAATTGGCAGCTTACGGGAAGATAGATTTCATAATCTATGGTATAATCACTTTTATCATTACCCCAGATTCCAAAAATAGAGTTACTTTTTTTAGGCTCTATTTCGGTGATCGCTTTTACAAGATTTGAAGTGTTAGAAAAGTTAATATTGATGCGGTTAAAAACCCTTTGAGCATTACTTTCACTGCTAGTACGAACGGATATAAGGATATCTAGCTTTACTCGATTTCTATCCCAGGTTTTAACATCTACTTTGCCATATTTATTAGCTAAATAAACCGTTCCATTGGAGCTAATAGCGAACTCCTTCTTTACAGTTTTATTATACTCTCCCCACCCCTCCGCATGCAGCGAAGCGTAGGATATCGCTAGGCAAAAGAGCGCAAGCGAAAACTTATATACTAATCTCATTATCCTTAGGTTTTGAATTTTGTTGTGGTTGCGTTGACTGAATGCGCTCGAGCACTCGTTCTAGAACGCTTATTTTGATTTGGTAAGACTCAATCAGACGCTCTACTATTTCTTCTTCTTTTCCTTTTGGAGCGATAACTAACTCTTCTTTTAATTCATTCATTAAATCATCAAGCTGTGAAAGGTCATCTTCTATTGTTTGATCATGCGGATAGCTCGCTAATTGCTGATATTTGCGATTAATTGTTTGCTGATAGTATTGTTCTGCTTCTATAAAATCTGGCGCGATCTCGGATAGTTGAGCCGTCAAATTATTGTCAGCGCTCTTGGTCATAAATATACCGAAAGAGGCTCCTGCTACTAATAAAATAACAACAGAGGCTGCAACAGCTAATCCTTGGCGAAGACTAATGACCTTTGGTCGCTGAGCACTGATAACCTTATCAATTTCTGCCCAGGCTTTTAAACTAGGTACAGCATCCTCGAAATCTGCTCGATTATTATTAATGAATTGTTCTAATTTATCTAAATTTTTCATGTTCACCTTGTTTGATTACCTTTTGCACATTCCTAAAGTTTAAACAAGTAAATTTTACTTTAAACAGTGGAAACGATAATTTCTCTTAATTTCTTTTTTGCACGACTATACTGAGACTTTGAAGTGGCTTCCGAGATATCAAGTATACTAGCGATTTCCTTGTGGTCGTAGCCTTCAAACAGATAGAGCGAAAACACTACTCTATAGCCTTCCGGCAAATGAGCGATAGCAACTTTGACTTTATCAACACTTAAAGAAGGAGACTCATAATTAGAAACGCCTTCATCAAAGATCGTATCCGAATGCCGGTCATTCAACTCTTCAATATAGAGTCGATTCTTTTTCAAATAATTGATGCAGTTGTTGATTACTATTCGCTTTATCCATGCCCCAACAGCAGATTGGTAGCGAAACGAATGTAATTTCGTAAACACATCAACGAATGAATTTTGAAGTAAATCTTCCGCATCTTGTTCGTTATTTACCATTCTTAAGCATACATTATACATAGCTTTAGAATACAAGCGGTAGAGTTCAAACTGTGCTTGGCGATTTCCTTTTTTGCATTTCTCAATAATGTCCTTGTGTGTGCTGGCGTAATCCAATATCTTAGATTTGCTTTAAACGAAGCAAGCTTATGCTTCTGACCCGCGCAAGTTAAGTTAGTCCAAAATAGCGCCTAGGTAATGTGTGGTTTTTCTTTTCAACAATTTAGAAAATAGTCAAAAATCAGTCGGGTGAAATAACAGCAAAACCGTGGTTTTGCTCAAAGATCTTACAAGTAGCTGATTATCGTAATACAAACGTTTTAAACAACCAGCCATATATATAGACAGAAGGAAAATAAAAGGGTTGCATGAAGCTTAAAGAATTTATAGTCTTCTAATTTTTATGCTTCTAAAGCTAACCATATCTCCGTGGTCTTGTAATAAGATGGCACCTTCCGGCCACTGACCAAAATGATCGTTGTTTTCAAATTTACTGTAATTGATTAGAGATTGAAAGATTTGTGAGAAGCGATTGTAGGTGACCGTTTTTTCATTATTTAACCAATGTTCTACATTTCCATCTTTTACGACAATTCTTGCTTTGTTCCAACGATCAATACCTTTAAATTGCTTTCCTCTACCTGGCGTGGTGAGATTATCGGCTGAAATAAGATCGTATAAAGAACCTACGGTTCGATTTCCTTTTTTTCCAAGAAGGGCATCTGGATGGTTCCGGTCATCTAATATTTGGAACTCACAACCAATAGTGGATCCTCTCCCTTCATTTAAATCAGGATTGACAAAATACTTGATGCCACTATTCCCTTTTTTAGGTACCTTAAATTCTAATTCTAATTCGAAATTACTGAAGCGCTCTTCAGTGATGATATCACCTGAGCTTTTTTGTTGCATTCCTAGCACTGTAAGTTCTCCATTATCCATCTTCCAAGCATTATCTGGAAATGCTTCATGGGTAGCAGCTCTCCATCCATCAGAAGTTTGGCCATCCCAAAGCAATTGCCAACCATGGGCTTTTTCCCAATCCGTTAATTGATTTTTTAAGTAGCTAATTTGCGGAACATCAGGATCAGTCGGCCAACGGTACTGTTTTACATTTTCCGAAAGGATGCGAATGTTTTTCCACATTACCTTAAAGCCTTCTTGACTTTTATCGCCAATGCTATGTACCTGCAAACCCAAAAAACCTTTGGCCGTTTCATCATCTATCAGATTAGAAGCCATTTGCCCATTTATGTAAGTACGCATTTCATTGCCCAAGCATTCAATACGTATGCTATTCCACTTCGCCATTTCAAAAGCATCTTGTGCTTTAGGGTTGCGACTAAGCGGATAGAGCCATCCTCTTCGTGATTCATCATAAATACCTGCTGTGAATCGACGTTTAGAAGGATCTATTTCACATTGATAGCCAAATACATAGCCTTTCTCATGCACATTAGATCGAAATTGTACTCCTGAGTTCAAGTCATTAGGGAGCAGCACTTCCAATTCTAAAATAAAATCTGAAAACTTTTCTTTGGTACATAAAAAGGTATTGGGGGTATTCGGTACGGCGGTACCTACAATCGCCCCCTCTTGAACCTCATAAATAGCATTGCCTCCTCTTTTCTCCCATTGTGCTAAGTCGGAACCATCAAAAAGAATTTTCCAATTTTGGGCATTAGAAGATAGGATACAAAGAGAAAATAGACTTATCGTGATGAGAATTTGCTTCATTATTCTGTTGTCTTGTTATTTTAAAACCAAGATCAAAATAATAACTTATGAGAATAATTCCAGTTCTATTTGGTTTTCCGGTAATGTAAAATACACCATTAAGAACTAATTATTCCTGATTTAGAGCAAGCTAATGTATCACCTCAGAACCTAACTAGGAAATAGATGAAACAACTTAGGTTATTAGTGCTGAAAAGTTGGTAGCTTCAGTTAAAATGGTTTTATCCGCGATGACAGCTATCGTGACTTATGGCAATAAAGGATATAATATCATCCTGTTCTAACGGCCAAAATACCAACTGAACCAGCTGGTCGCAGCGCAAAGGACCATCCCCCAGAGTATATCAATAAATACCACTGGCCATGGCCAAGTTGCTAATACTGCTTTACTTGTAAGCTCGAAAGTGGCGTAGGTAATCAAACCAAAGAAAGCGCCACGTAGCAGTACATCTATAGCGGTTCCCTCCAAAGAAGGCATTACTACAAAATAAACAACGCCTGCTAAAAAAAGTGGATAAAACAAACCTGCTGCGAGCCAGTCCGTTTGCTCTGCCATTAAATGACCAATTTGCTTCTTGTAAATGGAATTGCCAATAAAACCAATCCAAAGGATATCAATAGGAAAGAAAGCTAATGCTGCAAAAGCGTAGAGTTTAAGGAATGCCATGTTTAATCTGTTTAAAATTTTTTGCTTGCAATCAAGCTGCAAAAAATTGAAATACATTCAGGAACCTGCCTGCCTTAGTACCTAAGTGCGGCAGGCAGGCTCGCATGTATTTTGTTTAATCATATCCTTGTCTGTCCGCCTAAGGCGGAGGATTAAACAAAATCATGCTCGTTTTTTATGACTAAATAGTATTTATAGTCTTTTGTTCAATGAAAAGGAATCAGCTGTTATCTGTTGAGTAAAGTTTTAAATTCTCTTCTACTGCCAACTTGATCCTAACAAGCAAATTCTTTTTTCGCACTTTTTTCCTCACATGAGCTAATCTTTTACCGGTCGATGGCTCGATTGTCGCCAAGATACAAAAAGAGCCATGTTTGGAATAAGCGTAATCTTGTTTGGCTACTTTGCCCGCTTCCATGTCCAAAGCTTCAACAATATCACTAATCAAAAAGCAGGGGTGTTCATCAAAGCAAACCATCGGATAATCTTTATTATACTGTAGACAGTACAGCCTAAGAATGATTTCAAGTCGGGCTAAAAACTGGGCTGTTACTTTGCGGATGGACCATTGTCTTTTTCGGTGAGGCTGCAATTCATTTTTTTTAGAATTTCACCGACATGGTTATGTGAAATATGATCCACTAGCCCCAGTTCAACTACTCTATCCGCAAGCAGGCGAAGGCTCCATCGAGCGTAACCTTCAGGCGGATTACTGCAGGCTAGAGACGTGATTTTAGCTCGTTGTTCGACACTTATTCCTACGGGGCGACCAGAACGTGGTTTATCATCTAAAAAACCCAGACCATCTGAATTGTACTTTTGGGCCCAGCTCCAAACGGTTGGGTAGCTCACATGGAGTTGAGTACAAACTTCAGTATAAGTTTTGCCTCTATTGAGTTCCAGTAAAGCCTGACCTCGTTTTTGTTTACGAACTTTTAGCGTCCCTTTTGACAATAAACCTTGCAGGTACTCCAAATCCAAGTCTGTTAAACTAATGTGTTGCTTTTTCATTCAAGATTCTCATTTGAATCCCTAAATTATAAAATAATTTATATTACAGCTTGTTTGTGTTAATTAAAATGTAATTTAATATTTTAAATAACTTCTATGCAAGTATTCAAATGGAGCACGTATAAAATTAGCGAATTAGCTAAATCTACCTAAAGATTAAGAATGTAGTTTCCCCAAAAATTAGGACTAAAAGTTAAGACAATAAAACTTCTTAATTTAGGAACTATGAAAAAGAGAAAATTCACATCAAGATTTAAGACCAAAGTGGTCTTTGAAGTACTTCAAAAACAAGAGCTACTCAAGACCATCCATTTAAAATTGATGACAAATGTTGGGCTTCACTAAAGCCTAATCAATCAATCAAAACAATACAAAGGCTTTGAAAGTATTGAGAAAATCAAAGTGGGTGATTCCTTTATCACTACAAAAAGTAAAGATCAACTGGTTTCAATTACCTTCTTAGAAGGGGAAGAAGAAATTTGAACCATTTCAAACTGAAGTTCAGGAGATAATATTATGGCAGATGGACGGATAGTTGGAATCGAAGAATTAAATGAATAAAGACAAAGTAATGAAGCAATCATATGACTTTCTCATCGTAGGTGCAGGAATTTTTGGGATTACGACTGCAATTGAATTAGCTAAGCAAAAGTATCAGGTCGCAATCATCAATCCAGATAGTATTCCGCATCCAAGAGCAGCATCGACAGATATTAGCAAAGTGGTTCGAATGGAGTATGGTGCAGATAGCGAATATGCAGATATGGCAGAAGCTTCGATCCAAGGCTGGAAAGAGTGGAATGATTTATTTAATGATACGCTGTACCATGAAGTTGGTTTATTGATGGCGAGCAAAACGCCTTTGTCCGTTCAGAAAGAGGGGTATATATGGGATAGTTATCAAGTTATGCTTCAAAAAGGCTATCAGCCGGATCATCTTATTGGGACTGCTATTACTGATCGGTTTCCTTCATGGGATATCAATACTTACCCAGAAGCGATTTTTAATCCCGATGCAGGTTATGCAGAGGCAGGTCGTGCAGTTGGGGTATTGGCCGATTACGCCAAACAATTGGGCGTAGATGTTTTTGAGCAGCAAACTGCAGCCACTTTCGTGAAAAACAATAACCAAATTGAAGGTTTAAAAACAAAGGAAGGATTACAGCTCAAATGTGGCCATGTAATCGTTTGTGCAGGTGCACATACGCCTTATTTGCTGCCTGAATTGCAATCTATGATGCAAGCAACGGGGCATGCTGTGTTCCATGTTTTACTGCCGGAACCTTTACGATACTCACCACCTCAGTTTAGCGTTTTTATGGCAGATGTGTCTAATACGGGATGGTATGGATTTCCTTTTCATGCGCGGGAAGGGGTGCTAAAGGTTGGGCATCATGGTATTGGTTTGCCATTGCATCCAGACTTAGATGATCGTTTGATTTCTGCGGAAGAGATAGCGCAGTTTAGGGTTTTCCTTGCGGAAACCTTTCCTGATTTAGCGAAAGCGCCTATCACTTATACACGAAGGTGCTTATACACTGATACAAAAGATGGTCATTTTTGGATTGATCAACACCCAGAAATAAAAGGCCTAACTATAGGAACAGGAGGTAGTGGGCATGGCTTTAAAATGGGGCCAGAATTAGGCAAAATGATTGCCGCAACCGCATTAGGCCAAGCCCACCAATATTCTGATCGATATAAATGGCGAAGCTTTGATGAAAATACTGTGAATGTAGAAGCATCAAGGCATAAGTAAATTATTTGCCTGCCAAGATAGCCATGGCTCTTTCCATCAACTCATCTTTTCCTGCTTTGATTCCAGCGATGGTAGGGCGCATTTTTTCATCGATACGAACACCAATCCGCTGTGTTTCCGTACCATCAGGGTAATAAACGCCAATACCAGAGATCATTGTACGAATATTACCAGGCAAAAGAATCGGTGATACATTACCATCTGCTGCTGCTGTCGTACTTCCAATTACTGTAACATTAGGAGCAGATTGAAAGGCCATTGTGGTATATTCTGCTTGACTTTGAGTCGTCTCGTCCACTAAAATAACGATTGGTTTACCGTAAGAATCGCTTGGATTACCAACACGCAGCTTCGGCGTAAATTGGAATACGCCTGGCATGCCATGCGTGCCATAAGTGAATTTTACAAATTCAGCAGATTGAGTACCCAAAAAATTCCCTAATGAAAAAACGATAAAATCAGAAGGATAACAACGAAGATCAATCACTAAACCATCTGTAGATTTGAGTTTTTCGATGATGTCATTAATTTCACCTTTTTTCAGGCTGGCTGGATATAAACACCCGATCTTATCATCGAGCATTCGATAGGCAGGGATATCTTTTGTCCAGAAATTTACTTCTCTAACTCCGAGTGCAGCAAGCTTTACATCACCTTTTCCTTTGATGCTAATATTTAGTTCTGCGTTGTTGGTGCGTAGCAATTTGCTGCACACATCACGCATTTGAGTAGGACGGTTAGATGCTGGGCAAAAGGGTGCTTTTTCTTCTATTAGTTTTTGAATAGAGCGACCATTCACTTTCGTGATAACATCGCCAACAGCTACACCTAAGCTAGATGGATTATCGACTAGAATACGAGTAATGATAATTTCGTTTTCAATTTCTTTCGTTTCAATTGGGAGTATATTTTTGCCCCAAAAAGTGCTTAAATCTTCATCTTGCATCCAGATGTTGGCATGCGTATCACTGATGGCACCAATAATGGTAAGCAAAGCTTTTTTGTATGCCAGTCCAGATTCAGCG
The DNA here is from genome assembly GCA_022448955.1 of Saprospiraceae bacterium. Taxonomy (GTDB): domain Bacteria; phylum Bacteroidota; class Bacteroidia; order Chitinophagales; family Saprospiraceae; genus JALEHC01. The sequence goes on along the minus strand of JAKVCU010000005.1, from coordinate 20,414 downwards.
GCTACAAATTGTGGAATCATTTCTTTTAGAACACCATTCCATTCGTCATCCATAAGGTGTTTATAAGGGAAGAAATATTCAATCATATTCCAGTAGCGGAATAATGCTAATAGTTTATAGCCTTCATCTTTTGGGTCAAGGTTGCTGTACAACTTTTCATTTTCAAAAACAGGATTGCCAATATTTGGTGCAAAACTGATATAGTGGTGATCTTCGGTACGTTCTGCCTTTTGGATTTTGACCAATAAGGTACTGAGTTTTTTGCCATATTGTTGTTTATCTTTAATCCAATCGGTAGTCGCTTCTAGTTTTACATCGGCTTCAGGAGACCATGCCTCCGTTGCTTGTTCAAATTTCCCTAGTTGATTGATCCATTTTAGCATAATGGAATTAGCAGCTCCTTCTTTTTTAGCCTTTAGTATTTCAGGCATTACTCTAAACAATTCATAATCCCAATCAATGTCACCCTTGGCGATAGTAGGATGGTAGTATTTTACAAATCCCCATACTTTGCATAAGCGAAAAAGATCTTGCTGTTGTTGTTGAGTAAGTTCTCCAATTTGGATGCCTGATCCATAATCAAATTCAGGATCTGCTTGAGCAGATTCATAAAAACCATAGAGGAAAACGCATCCGATAAGAAGTAAAGTAATGGTAAACAGTCGGTATTTCATTGGTCTAATATTTTTTGTTTTTTAAAAGTATCATCTACATTTTTAAAAAGTAAGGCAAAAATTGCTTAAGAATGAAGTAGAATCCTTTATGTAAGTTTTAAGTATTCTGCAAAAAAATATTTTTCGATTTCTAAAAGTCTTTTCTTAGTACAGCCTGCTTTAAATATATTACTTAGCATCACTAAGCAAAGACGAAATCGAAAAGTGAATTTTTCTGCTTTACGCAAATGTAGAACCTTACATTATGTGCAGCGGTGCTATCCATTGGGCGAGGCTTTATACACTAGCATTTGGCGTAAGCCAGAAAAGACTACAAGAAGTGAGTGATGGCTACCCCAAACCTTCTTGCTATGATCTAATCAATATTGTAAAAGAGCGAACTCAGGTAATTGGTCCCATCCTAGAAGAGGAAGGAATGGCTATTTTGAAAGCTTTCTCATTTCAATCAAAAAAGATAAGGCTAGAAGAGCATTTAAAAAATAAGGATTCCTAAAGGCTTTTGTTATCTTGTTTCCATATGAATAAAATTGAAATCAGAACCCTAGATGTCACTCAATATATGAAGCCCCTTCGCGAAGGCGGCTCGCTGCCGGCCATCATCAAAGCTGATGATGGACAACTATATGTACTGAAGTTCCGTGGTGCAGGTCAAGGCAAAAAGGCATTAATTGCTGAATTCATTGGAGGTGAATTGGCAAGAGCAATGGAACTGAATGTGCCAGAGCTAGTCTTCATGAATTTAGATCATTCATTTAGTCAAACCGAACCAGACGAAGAAATTCAAGACTTGTTGAAGTTTAGTGTGGGCTTAAACTTAGGCTTAGCTTTTCTTTCAGAAGCTATCACTTATGACCCTTTGGTTTCTAAAGCTGATGACTTTACTTCTTCTATGGTCGTACTCTTGGATAGTATGATCATTAACATTGATCGTACAGCAAAGAATACTAATTTGCTCAATTGGAAAAATGATTTATGGTTAATTGATCATGGTGCAAGTTTGTATTTTCACCACCATTGGCCAAGTTGGGAAAAGCATTTGCCACGCACTTTCCCAAGTATCAAAAATCATGTATTGTTGGAAAGAGCTTCTCAGTTGGAAGAAGCTAAGGAAATGATTCAAACGACCATCAATAAAGCCAAGATAGAAGAAATCATTGATGCTATTCCAGAAGATTGGCTAGCGGACGAAAATGATGATTTGAGCGTAGCTGAAAAGAGAACGGCCTACATTAGGTATTTGAATGCGAAGTTGTCCAATATTGATTTACTAGCAAAAGAAGCGGCGGATGCAAGATAGAGTACCATACGAATTTGCAGTTATCAGAGTCGTTCCAAAGGTGGAACGCGAAGAGTTTATGAATATTGGCGTGATTCTGTATTCTAAAAGGAAAAAATACCTAGGTATTAAATACTATGTGGATGATTCCAAATTGAAAGCATTTTCTGAAAAAATTGATGTCGATCTGATCAAAAATTATCTTCATGCATGGGAGTTGGTGTGCAAAGGCGGTAAAGAAGGAGGACCTATTGGCCAGCAAGAAATGGCCGTGCGCTTCAGATGGCTTTCCGCTCCGCGAAGCACTATTATTCAAAGTTCTAGCATCCATCCGGGCATCTGCACCGATCCAGAAAAAGTACTTCAAGATTTATTTGAATTGTATGTTTTGTAAATCTGAATCATCAATTTTTCGATGATTCAGACTTAAGCTATAATTTAAAAAGGAGATTGATAGGCAGGATGAGTCGCAAGCGACTCATCCGTTAGTGTTTTTAAGAAATTGATCAAATCTACCTTATCTTGATCTGTTAGGAAAAGACCGGATTCCATCGTATTAATCACCGTAGGATCAGCAGTAGAAGACATTTTGATCCCTTCGTTATAATGGTCGATCACTTCTTCTAATGTTTGGAATCGGCCATCGTGCATGTATGGCGCAGTCAGTTCAATATTTCGTAAAGATGGCACCTTAAATTTGCCTTTATCCATTGGGTTTTGCGTTACGGCTTCTCTACCAATATCAGTCATCATGTCATCAGTATCCAATCCATTGTTCATGTATTGATCATTTTCAAAATTAGAGCCTCCATGACAGTGTGCACAATCTGCTCCTGAAAATTGTGGAAAAAAAGGATTGTATTCTGTTTCAAATAATTGCTTCCCTCTTTCTTCACTTTCCGTCAATTCAACTTCCCCTGCTAAGTATCGATCGTATTTGGAATCACTAGAGACTATACTTAACATGAACTGCTCCATAGCTAATCCCATTCTTTGTGCAGTGATATCAGGCGTTCCAAAAGCAAGAGAGAATTGATTGGTGTATGCTTCTATTCCATTGAGCTTAGAAATTACATTCTCTAAAGTTTCATTCATCTCTAGAGGGTCCTGAATAGGTTCTAAAGACTGCTCTCGAAGGGTACTTGCTCGTCCATCCCAGAAAAAATCATTAGAATGCCAGGCTAAATTGAATACTGGCATTGCCTGACGATTACCACGTATTTCATTTACACCTATTGAAAACCTAGAAGGATCTGAAAAACCCTTATTTTGAATATGACAACTCGCACAAGATTGTCTTGCATCTTTGGATAATATAGGGTCATAAAATAACATTCTACCCAACTCTACTCCTTGTACCGTAAGTGGATTATCCAAAGGTAGGTTTGGTTCTGGCAGCGTTTGATAGGAAAAAGTATATGGGGTTTCATCTTTTTCAATGATTATCGGTTCTGTATTTTTATCTTTTTCACAAGCCAAAAAAATGACGATGAAAAGGACTAAATATGATATGTTTTTCATCTTTCTATTCTTTAAAAAGTGAGTTATTTACAAAGGTCTCATCCGAAAGAGATTCTAAAAAAGCGATTAAATCAATCTTTTCACTTTCTGTTAAGTTTAATGGCTTAAGGATGGCGTTTTTGTTAGGATGATTGGCCCCACCTTGATCATAATGATCTATCACTGCCGCTAGATCGCCCAAAGAGCCGTCATGCATATATGGCGCCGTCAAAGTTACATTGCGAAGACTAGGTACTTTAAAAATGGCTAAATCACTTTCTTCTCCCGTTAAACGGAAACGACCTACATCTGGATATTCTTCATATAGGCCGTTATTTTCAAAAGCGTAATTGGTGAAATCAAACCCATTATGGCAATGGCTGCAGTTCGTTTTTTCACTAAAAAAAAGTGCCATACCTGAAAGCTCTTGCTCTGATAAGACTTCAGTATGGCCATATTGTACATATTGATCATAGCGGCTATATCCACTTAACAAACTGCGTTCAAAGCAGGCAATCGATCGCGTGATAACGAAAGGATCAGGCAATCGATCGTAAGCTGCTTTAGCCATTTTAACGTAAGTGGAATCCGAGGCCAAACGCTCTGTAAGTAAGACGATATTAAAATCAAACTCATTATGCTCTTGAATAGGTACTAAAATTTGTCCTTCCAAGGTCGGCACACCACCCTCTCTAGTGAAATAAGGGTGATAAGCTACATTCGCCAAGCTAGGAGCGTTTCGAGTACCTAGGCGATCTTCAACGCCTTTACTCACAGCCAATCCATCACTAAAAGCTAAGTCTGTTTGATGGCAATGAGCACAACTAATACTGCTATCGACGGACATAATAGGATCGTAGAAAAGCTTTTTTCCTAAAGCCCAACGCGCTATGCTAAATTGGTTGTCTGCTGGAACATCCATCTCTGGGAAGCCCTTTGGGATTTCCATTAATGCGGGTGAATAAGGAGGTCTAGATATCTCCTCTTTCTGACAGCCCACCAGCATGATCCAAGTACTAATAGCTATGATTAGTAAGCGCTGCATCGATTTATTTTATCATTAATTTTTTGCTTGTAATTATTTGACCATTCTCTTGCAATTGCACGTAATAAATGCCTGCTTGTTGCAATTCAATTGGGAAGATGGAAGATTGTTGAAGGGTAGAAAATGATTGAATCGTTCTACCTAAGCCATCGACTACTCGGATTTGATAAGCTTTAGCCAAATCAGTATCTAAATGAATGAAACTTTGTCCATCTGTACTCGGATTTGGAAAAACATCGAAGCTCTGAATGTTTGCTAAAGATGAGGTGTTCGTAATAATTTCACCGAGCGTGAATACATGATCTCTCATATTTTTTAGAGATTGGGCTGCTTCGGTATGAGAACCGTGTACAATCAATCCTCCGTTAAGGTCCATATCATATAAAATACCGGCATAGTCTGCTGCTAAGTTTAGATCAAATTGACCATTGCCAATATTAGCATCTAGAGTGATCTCGGTCTTGAAATAGTTTTCATCACCTAAACCATGTAGTTCTAGTGGCTGAGCAAGGTTTACACCAGAAACCCCCTCTAATGCTACAAAACGATAGCCAAATGCCCATCCCCAATGCATAGAAGGGAACTTAGGAGCAAGTGGATGATCCATTGGGTAAGTTGCTGGATCTAGATGATTATGTTCCTCGTCCACGCCTACATTAAACGTAATTTTATTAATGTAATTGATATCATACACTCCTAAATCTACAGATGTAGGTTCTGTCGCATTGACTAATATCCAAAGGTCTTCGATAGTAGTTTTCTGGCCATCATCATGATTGATAACAATTTCAGAAATGTAATATTCCATTCGACTGAGCTCAAATCGATGACCTAAGTTATTTTCCGCTTCTTGTTCCAATGCAAAAGGAGCATCTCCTAATTTATGCTCAATATTTAGGTAGATATTAGTTTGTGCGAAAGCACTGAAAGAAAAAATACAAAGTAAAATGGGTAAAGCTCTTTTCATCTGTACAAATTTGATTATGATACTAAAGTGTCTTCAAATATACAGCTAAAGAATTGAGAATTATAGCCTTCTGCATGCTGTGTAAGATGACTTACAATTTGATTTTCTTTCTGAACTTCTGATAAAGTTCAAGTACCTCTTCAGGCGCTTCGGTCTGAGGATAATGACCAATATTATTTAATATAACGACATCTGGATGAGGAATTACTTTTAAGTAATATTCTGCAAGATGTCTTCCTGATACTGGGTCAAGAGCACCATCGATAAGTCGAGTAGGACAGGGCGGATGGATTAAGGTATTTACCCATCGATCTCTGTATTGTTTTCGCTCTGCCATGTAACGAATAAGTTTATGGAAAATATACTTGCCTCCTTTATGCTCAATCAAGGTATAAAACTCATCAATTTCTTGTGGACTAGCCTGTGTGTTGGGACCAAAAATTTGTTTGAAATTTTTATCTAGCATTTTTTTATTTAGAAATGGCGTCAAAAAAACACCTAAAGGACTAATTAGTGCTTTTTGGATGGGCCGAGCTTGATGTTGTTCTGGAAATAGGCCTCCATTTAGGTAACACATAGATTGTATATCAAATCTTTCTCTACTTTTTTCTTTGCGCTCTATGAATCGTGCCATTAACTCTTGACCCACAGTGTCTCCATAATCATGGGCGAATATGTGTGGTTTTTGAATACCTAGATGTTGTAATAGGGCTTCTGCCAAATCAGCCTGATCGTGGATTGAATAATGATAAGATTTTGGTTTGGCCGAATAGCCAAAACCCATAAAATCAAATGCAATTAAATGATAGTTTTGAGCTAATGGTTCCCATATTTTATGCCAATCCCAAGATGCAGTTGGAAATCCATGTAAAAAAAGAATAGGCTCTCCTTGGCCTGCTTCCTGAAAAAAGACAGGGTATTGTTCTTTATAGTTGAAGTACTGTCCTGATTGATGCCATTGTGAAAAGGTCATAGTTGTCGTTTTGTTCGTTTTATTTTTGCAAACTTTTCTTCATTTTTTGCACCATTGAATTTTATTAATTCATTTGTAAATAAAAGATACAAAAAAAGCTAAGCTCTTTTTCCCATTTTAGATAGGATTGACCAATGTGCTTAGTATAAGTAGTTAGGCTAAAAAATTGCTTGTATAATAAAATTCCAGCCTGCCAGCAGGCAAGGTTTCGGGTAAGCTACTTAATTGACTAGAGTAGCACCTTTTATTAGAAGAGCATGAGCTGGGATAAGTGAAAGCTAGTATTATTTTGTGGTAAAAACATCTAGTTCTGTCCAATAAATAAGTAGTAAAATAAGAATTAGCCAGTTGATCAAAGTAGAATTGTTTATATTTAGCATGCTATAAATGGCTCTTCAGTATGGCTGATAGCTGTTGCTACAGCAAGAGCATGCTCTGGGTTAGTACAAAAAAACGCTTTGTACACGGCTTATTGTTTAAGCAAAACTCAGCACTAGTGATGGAACAAGACGTCAACATTTGGGAAAAAATCAAGAAAGGGGATTCAAAGGCTTTCAAGTCAATGTACTTGGAATACGTTGATGTATTGTATAACTACGGCAAACAAATTACCAATAAAAATACAGTTATAGAAGATTGTATACAGGAGGTTTTTATCAATTTATGGCAAAAAAGAGCTCGTCTAAATATTCAGTATTCTTTTAAAAATTATCTCATTCTTTGCTTTAGAAGAGCACTTCTGAAGAGAATTGATCGATTTAAGCTCGAAAATACAGATCTAGAGTATACGGAAACCCCTATCTTTGAAATAGAGTTTCTGGAGGAAACGCTCACCAAGCGAAGAGCAGCTCAGCTTAAAGAAGCCATCAACAAATTACCTAGGAGACAAAGAGAAGCCTTATTCTTAAAATATTACGAAGGCTACTCCTATGATGAAATAGCCCAAATTATGGAACTTGAAAAGCATTCTACCTATAAAATGGTATCCAAGGCGATTAAGCGTTTAAAGACACTTCTTTCGATTTTTTTGTAATTTTTATTCTAAAAAAGGGTAGAAAGTAAAAATACGCCTCTCTTAATAGGAAATACTTTAACTAAAAGTCCTATTATGAAAAAACAATTACGAGCATGGCTTTTTATTAGCCTCACCCTATTTTCTTTCTCCCTATTTGCTCAAAAAGGTTCCGTTACTGGTTCCGTTACTGATAATGGCGAACCACTTCTAGGAGTTGCTATTAGCGTGCTTGGTACCACTACAGGTACCACTACTGACTTAGATGGGAACTATCAACTTGAGTTAGATGCTGGTGACTATGTATTAGAGTTTAGCTATATTGGATATAGCACGCTAAGAGAAAATGTATCAGTCTCCGCTGGACAGAACACAAATCTAACTGTCGCCCTTTCTCAAGGAATTACTGTAGATGAAGTGGTAGTATTAGGTACTCGCGCAAGCAATCGTACGAATACAGATAGCCCCGTTCCTGTTGATGTTATCAATGTAAGAGAGCTTTCTGCGGCTGCGCCGCAAACGACTGTTAACCAGTTGCTACACTATACAGCACCTGCTTTCTCTTCTAATACGCAGACGATCTCAGATGGTACGGATCACGTCGATCCTGCTTCCTTACGTGGCTTAGGTCCAGACCAGGTCTTAGTATTGGTGAATGGGAAGCGTCGTCATACGTCTTCCTTAATTAATGTCAATGGTACATTTGGACGTGGTAATGTCGGTACAGACTTAAATGCTATTCCTGCTAGTGCCATCGATAAAATTGAAGTACTTCGTGATGGTGCTGCTGCACAGTATGGTACAGATGCTATTGCTGGGGTAATCAATATTAGATTGCGCGAAAATGTAAATGAGCTAGGTGTAAGTTTGACCACTGGCGCCAACTTCACTAGTGAAATCGGACCATTTGGTGGCGAGACACAAGATTACGATGGTGAAGTGGTGAACTTAGGATTGAACTATGGTTTGCCATTAGGTGATAATGGAGGATTCATCAATTTAACAGGTGAGTTTAATTATCGTGGGAAGACCAGTCGTATGCGTGAGTTTTCTGGCTCTATATTTAATGGATACAACGCAATTGAACGTGTAGCTGCTGCAGACGGTGCGGATGTATCTGCTCTATCTTTAGCAGATATTCAAAAATATGGCGAGCAAGTAGGCTACTTTGATGCAGCAACCACTCAGGGTTTAATGGATTTAACGAGCTTAGATGGCCTTGGTGATGTACTGGATATCGATGTTACAGAAGAGGAATTGGCTGCCCGTGGTATGGAAAGAAGTGATTTTAACCTATTATTTGGTCAATCTAGCTTGAGAGGTGGTAAGTTCTTTGCTAATATGGAGTTGCCCGTCGGTGATAATGCCGCTGTATATGCATTTGGTGGTGTCGGTTACAGAAATGGATGTTCTGGTTGTTTCTATCGTTTGCCATCACAAAGCCGTACAACAACTTCTATTTATCCAAACGGTACGGTACCACGAATTAATTCTAATATTGTAGATCGTAGTTTTGGCTTAGGTATTCGTGGTATGATTGGTGATTGGAATGCAGATTTTAGTACAACTTATGGCTTTAATGAGTTTTTGTATAATATGACACAAACACATAATGCAACATTAGGTAGTAGCTCACCAACAGATTTCCAAGCTGGGGGGCATGACTTCACACAGATTACCTCTAATTTTGACTTGTCGCAGTACTATGAAATGGATGGTATTGTTGGTATGAATGTTGCATTTGGTGGAGAGTATCGTTTTGAAAATTATGGTATTACACCAGGTTCCGAGTTATCTTATGGCAACTATGATGTAAACGGTAATTTAGTGAATCCAGCTACGCCAGATAGCTTACTAGTTACGGATTACTTCGGTCGTGCGCGTCCATCTGGTTCGCAATGTTTCGCAGGTTTCTTACCTAGTAATGCAGTTGACGCTAACCGTTCAAGTGTAGCTGCTTACTTGGATATGGAATTTGATTTGACAGAAGCGTTCTTATTGAGTGGAGCTATTCGTTTTGAGGATTATTCTGACTTTGGTTCTACGTTCAACTATAAGTTGACAGGTCGTTATAAAATTACCGACAACTTTAACTTAAGAGCTGGATTCAACACAGGCTTCCGTGCCCCATCTTTACACCAAATTCACTTCAGTCGTACATCTACAATCTTTAGTTTGGTGGATGGTGTTTCTGTTCCACAGGAGGTAGGGGTATTTACGAATACTTCTCGCGTAGCGAAGTTATTGGGTATTCCTGATTTGAAAGAAGAAACTTCACAAAGTATTAGTATTGGTACAACCTTTAAAGTTCCTAGCGCAAACTTGAAGTTTACGATTGATGCCTACCAGGTAAATATCGATGATCGCGTTGTATTAACTGGTCAGTTTAGCCCTGGCGATGATGAAGAACTTCAGATTTTATTTAACCAAGCAGGTGCAACACGTGCCGCTTTCTTTGCTAATTCGATTAGCACTATTTCGCAAGGTTTGGATATCGTGGTTTCTCATTCTATCGCATTCACAGGAGGTTCTTTACGTAATGATTTAGCGGCTACTTTCTCTCAAACAAAGTGGGATCAGGATGCTGGTATCAATGCTTCAGACTTATTGCGTGAAAAAGGATTAGTAGATACTTACTTTGATCAAACGAGCCGTATTTATTTGGAACAAGCTGTTCCTCGTACAAAGGTAACGCTTGGACATACTTTACGCTTAAATAAATTATCCGTTTACTTACGTAATACGTTCTTTGGTGAAACAACAGAAGCTACTGCAGCTAATATCTTTGATGCAGACTTGAATCAGATTGATGACGCTATCGATCCTTATAATTCACCCAAAGTGATTACAGATTTATCGTTTAGTTATCAGTTTACAAACAACCTAAGTGTTTCGCTTGGTGCAAATAACTTATTTGATGTTTATCCAGATGAGGCAGATACAGCGTTCCAATCTAGTGGTCGTTTTGTATATTCTCGTCGTTCTCCTCAGTTTAGCTTAGGAGGTCGTCATGTATTTGGCCGTTTAGCATTTACATTGAAGTAATAACTTTATTTTAAAAAAGCTATTTGATGATAGTAATTGAGTGATATATAAAAAGTAGGGGTCATCTAATATCTATGATGACTCCTATTTTACTTACATTTGTAATGAACAATTATCTTAAGTGCCTAGACAAAATTGCTGGTACAATAAAATTTCAGCCACAGGCTGAAATTTTATTGTACTAATTTTTCGGGCAAACTACTTAAGTAGTTAGGCTAGAAAATTGGTATAATAAATTCTTTTAGTCAGTTCTAAAATCGCTCGTAACTTTCCTATCGTCAGTTACTTACTATTTTTGAGCTGACGCTGTGCCTGCCAGCTGGCAGGAATTTATTATACAAGCAAATTTGACTAGCCGCTTAGTAGGTAGTATTAACTTTTTGAAAAACGAGTAGTAGTGGAAGAAGAAAAGCGTTTTCTTCATAAACAGCATTTTAACGTACACCAAACTAGCGCTGAACAGAAAGCGCGCATGTGGCAAGAAATAGAAGCCCAGATGCATATAAAAGGTACACCTGCATTCTATCCAACGCTCAGGATAGTTAAGTGGGCGCTTAGTGCGGCAGCTATATCCGCCATATTATTTTTCACGATTCTTTCTTTTTTTCCTTCAGATATTTATCATCAGACAGCATTTGCAGAAATGCAGAATATTGGTTTGCCAGATGGTTCTGAAGTAGTCTTAAATGCTAATTCTAGTCTGAAATATTCGCCTAGTTGGAAAAATAAAGAAGTACGCGAGGTCTGGTTAGAGGGGGAGGGGCACTTTTCTGTTATTTCTGCTAAAAAGCGATCAGATAAACCATTCGTAGTTCATACTTCACAGGGAGATATCAAGGTAACTGGTACTGTTTTTAATGCTAATACAAGAGATCGTGGCCTTCGCGTTTTACTGACAGAGGGCGTTGTAGAGTTATTATTAGAAAATCAAAAAGCCGTTCAGGTCCAAGAGGGCGAATTGGTCTCTTATCGAAAAGAACTCAAAAGAGGGTTTCCAAAAAATACAGCTGTATTCACTTCATGGACACAAAAACAGCTCGTCTTTGATGATACACCACTTTCTCACTCGATCAATTTTATTGAAGAGCATTATGGCTACGAAGTTCAGCTTAATGATGAAGAACTATTAAATCGAAAACTCACTGGTACACTACCTAATCCCAATCTTGATGTCTTGCTTAAAGCGATTGCGAATGCCTTTGATATCAAAGTAAAAAGAACAAAAGAAAATACCTTGACTATCGAGAAGTAAATAAGCAGAGCAGAAAAATCAGCTTTTCTATTTCGTCTTTGCTTAGTACACTGTAACTTAGATTACAGTATACTAAGTGATGCTAAACGGTGCATTCAAACTAGGCAGGGCTAAGAAAAGACTACTAGAAATCAGAAAGTAATTTTTTGTGTAATACTAATGATTCATTTATGCAGTTGAGCTTAAAAATATGGAGCGTCAATATTTTTACTTGTTTAGCTTTTTGTGTTTTACAAGCTCAAAACCCTAATATTCAAGATAGTATCCCGCTAGTACAGCTAATAAAAACGATTGAGGATGACCAAAAAATTTATTTTATTTACGAAAGTACGCTAGTAAAAGACATTAAAGTGCCAGCTTTATTACCCTCAAAAGTTTTATCACCACTTTTCTCTGAAGTATTTTCCAAACTTAATATTGAGGTAGCTCAAATCGCACCTCAAACTTTTACTTTAGCGAAAGCGAAAGAAAGAGGGACCATTATTGGGCAAATTTCAAATAGTCAGGGCGAAGTACTTGCTGGTGCCAATATTCGACTAACCCATACCAATCAAGGAACTGCTAGTCAAATTGATGGAAATTATTCCTTGTCTTTAAAAGCAGGGAAATGGGAAATAGAAGCCAGTTATGTTGGCCTAAAAGCTCAGAAAAGGCAGTTTGAACTACTCAAGAATGATACCTTAGTACTCGATTTTCAACTGGATGGTTTGGCTTCTTTAGATAAGGTAGTGGTGGTTGGCTCACGATTTCAGGAAAGTTCTTTGCTATCTTCAGCTTCGCCAGCAACTATCATTAAGGCGGATGATATGGCCAATATGAATTATCAATTGCTTGGTGAGTTGTTACACTTCCAGATACCGTCCTTTCATTCTACGCAACAGACAATTAGTGATGGCACAGACCATATTAATCCCGCATCCTTACGTGGACTCGGTCCTGATCAGGTCCTCGTACTTATTAATGGCAAAAGGAGACACTCTTCCTCTCTTGTAAATATCAATGGTACTGTTGGAAAGGGAACCGTTGCAACGGATTTGGATGCTATTCCACTTAATGCTATTGAAAAGATTGAAGTACTAAGGGATGGTGCAACAGCCCAGTATGGCTCAGACGCGATTGCCGGTGTCATTAATATCCAATTAAAAGAAAATACAAATCTTGGTGATGTAAGAACCCATACTGGAATTACTAAAATAGGAGATGGGGCCACCTATAAGCTGAATGCAAATTATGGTTTTGATCTAGGAAAAAAAGGAGGATTCTTCCACGTATCAGCAGATTTTCAGCATAGAGATAATATTAATCGCTCAGGGGATTATTCTGGTAAAATATTTGGCGATGAAAGAGATGAAAATCCTTTAGATATTGCCCTTTTTTATGATTATGTACCTTTTGAAGAGAAAAAGGTAATGGCAGTTGGTGGTGCCCAGATGAGTAATGCTGGACTCTTCTTTAATACAGCTCTACCCATCTTTAAACATTTAAACTTATATGGATTCGGAGGATACTCTTATAGAAGAGGGAGCTCTAGTGGATTTTATCGCTTTCCTTATCAAAAAAATAAACAATCAGGGATTTATACTTGGGGCTTTGCACCAGCACTAATTACCAATATTTTCGATAATTCCATTACGCTTGGCCTTAAAGGGAAGGCTCGGAAATGGGCTGTTGATTTTAGTAATACTACTGGACGAAATAGTTTTCACTTTGGTGTTCAAAACTCTAATAATGCTTCCTTGGGATTGGCTTCGCCAAGCTCAAGCCATGCTGGAAGTTTTAGCTATATGCAGAATGTCACTAACTTTGATATCAATAGGGATTTTGGTACAGATCTGCCTTTAAGCTTTGGTTTTGGAGGAGAGTTTAGAATAGAAAATTTTAAGCAAAATAAAGGGGAAGAGGTTTCTTGGCAACAATATGAAGTAACTGGCCCAAATGGACAATTACGAGAGGCTGGTATACAAATGTTTCCTGGTTTTCGCCCAGAAAATGAGCGGAATAGATTTCGATATAACTTAGGTATATATGCTGATGCAAAACTAAGTTTAGCGCAAGCTTATTTGTTAGGTATAGCAGGCCGATTTGAATATTATACTGATTTTGGTAGCAATTTTAGTGGAAAACTTTACAACAGATGGCATTTAAATAAGAAGCATACGCTAAAAGCTTCGATCGGCACAGGTTTTCGTGCTCCTTCAATGCCCCAAATCCATTTTAGCAATAACTCGACACAGTTTTTTTCCTCTACAAATGGCCTAGAGGGGGTCGATGTCGTACATTACTCTAATGATCATCCCGTTTTACGGGCACTAGGGATCGGTTTGCTCAAAGCGGAAAAGTCGTTGAATATTAGTGCAGCATGGGCTTATCAAGTATTTGATGGTATTAGTTTTACATTAGATGCCTATCAGATTAACATCTATGATCGAATTGTAATTAGTGGCCGATTTTCGGGAGATCTAAGCGCGGCTTTCGCCGAAATATTACATCCATTGGGGGTAGATCAAGTTCAGTTTTTTACTAATGCTATTGATACTCGTACCTATGGTATGGATGCCGGCATACATTATGAAAAACCCTTATTAAACGGAAAAATCTATTGGTCTATTTTTTACAACTTTAATGAAACAAGGCTTAGAACCGATAGAAATGGAATGCCAATTATTCGAACTACAGGTATTCTAGAAGGTTACGAAAACATCTTGCTGAATAGAGAGGAAATTTCGAGAATAGAAAAAGCATTACCTAGAGATAAATGCGTGAGTAGTGTACAATTTCAATCTAGAAGATGGGCAGGGAAAATCGCTGTAACACGTTTCGGGAGTTTGAGTTATATACATGCGGCTGATGGTAATCCAGCCAATTGGATTATCAATGAGCATACTGGCCAAAGAGAAAGTCGAGATCAGCGTTTTAGCCCTAAGTGGACGACAGATATGAGTATCGGATATAAAATTTCTAGTGCGATGGAATTAACTATAGGCGGTACCAATATCTTTGACGTATATCCTGATCGCCATAAACACTCTGCTAATATTGGCAATGGCATATTTGTCTATAGTCGAAGAGTACAACAATTTGGTGTTCAGGGCGCCTATTATTTTATACAGTGTCATTTTCGTTGGTAAGTGCTTGGTCCAAATGAATGCTATCCATTTTTTACTCACTGCTTCGTATTTATGGGAACTAATTCTCCTGTTTTTTTATTGAGGTAAAGCAGAAAAATTACTTTACGATTTCGTCTTTTTTTAGTGGTGCTAAGCGGTTCAATTAAATCAGGCAATGCTAAGAAAAGACTTTTAGAAATCGGAAAGTTATTTTTTGCGTATGGCTAAAGTATTAAAATCAAAAAATCCAAAAGAAATGGAAAATTATCTAGAGATCAACCGAAAATTGTGGAATGCCAAAACAGATGTGCATTTCGGATCTGACTTCTATGCCGTTGATGCTTTTCTAAAAGGGGACACCTCCCTAAAAGAAATTGAATTAGACTTGTTGGGTGATATTAAAGGCAAAAGAATATTACACTTACAATGTCATTTTGGGCAAGATAGTCTTTCGCTTGCGCGAATGGGCGCAAAGGTCACTGGCGTTGATTTATCAGACCAAGCGATTGCTAAAGCAAAGCAGATGAATGAAAAACTAGGGCTAGATGCTGAGTTTATTTGTTGTAATGTTTATGATATTGATCAACACCTAAATGATGAAAAATTTGATATCATTTTTGCAACTTATGGCACTATCGGCTGGCTGCCAGAGTTAGGAAGGTGGGCACAATTGATTGCACAACATTTGCAAAAAGATGGAAAACTTGTTTTTGTAGAATTTCATCCAGTCATTTGGGCATTTGATGATCATTTTACAAAAATTGAATATTCTTACTTTAACAAAGAAGCAATTTACGAGATAACCGAAGGTACCTATACTGATCGAAAGGCTCCACTAAAAAACGAATCCTATTCTTGGAATCATCCACTATCTGAAGTGTTTAAATCACTCCTAGGTAATGGACTTCGTATTGATCATTTTGATGAATATGATTATTCCCCTTATGACTGTTTTCCAAAAACAGTCGCAATGGAAAAAGGATACCAAATACAAGGCATGGAAGGCAATTTACCCATGGTGTATTCTATTATAGCAAGGCATAAATAAAGTATATGATCTTGCTCATTATTCAACCCAAAAAACAAGAGAGAGATGTCAAACAAACTACATGAAATTTTGGCAATCGAGCAAGATCGAAAAAATAAAGCCAATCAAACTATTGGAGAAGTAAAAAAAGTCTTTTCCAAAAACTTCGTTGCTTTCGATGGGATGATCAAAAAATATGTTTCAATGGAAGAATTTGCAGAGCAAATTCCCGACGAGCGTAAAGAGATCGTTTTTACGGTTAAAGAGCTAATGACCAATTGCCTAGAGCCTGTCATCGTGGCTATGACGTGAAATAGCTTATTTGATTTTGTAGAAAAATGGTCCTGTAACGCAGCTGATATTGTAGTTAAGTGGCCTAAAACGCAGGTCTCATCAAACCTGAGGCGAAGGTTCGAATCCTTCCAATATCATGGGTGATTGCAAGGCTAGAGCAATCACCCACGTTTTATTTTTAGAATAGCTTATTGGGTTAGACTTTAAAGGCAGCAGATGAAGTCTAAGATTAGGAGCATAAACAATCTGTTTTTGATCTTATTCAGGCCTAATCATTGAAAGGGATTTTGATGAAAACATTATCAGAATAATCATCCTTTTCGAAAAAGATTCCTATATCTCCATCGGGCAAAATAGTCATGGTGGAATAAGCGGCACTTCCTTTGTAAATAGTTGTTTTCTTTGGCCAAGTTTTGCCTTGGTCGTAGCTTACGCAAATAGATAAATTTTCTCTTTTATTTGGAGAATGGGCATTGGAAAATAACAGTATCTCTTTGTTTGTTTTGGGATCTTTATAACTTAAAATACTTGCATTACAAGCCGGATCAATCAATGTAGAATCAATGCTAGTTTCCCAGGTTTTTCCTTGGTCAGTGGAGTGATGTACATAGCGGCATCCTGCTTCCGCTACTCTGCTATTGATCATCCAAGTACCATCAGATAGTTCGATGATTTTTGATTCATCCCCAGGTAGTATTGGGGTATCAATAAGTTGCCACCTTTTACCATGATCATTGCTTTCAAATACATGAAGCCCTTGCTGTAAATTAACCAAGGTATGTAATAATCTCCCAGATTTTGTTTGAATGCCTCTGCCCGAGGTAATGAACTGAAAGTCCTTTTTCCACTCCTGCTTAGTAATCTGTTTGGTGATATCTTTAGGCGTACTCCATGTTAAGCCATCGTCTTTACTTTCCATCACCTTTAGATAGTAGATGCCATTTTCGTTCACCAAATCCATATAATTAAAAAAAAGAAAAAGGGTATTGGTGATGGTATCAACAATAAAAGATGGGTCAGATGCTGATCGTCCGATGGGGTAATCTACAATTTTATTGATGGCCGACCATGTTTTGCCGTTGTCTTTGCTTGTTCTTATAACAATATTGATATCGTCATTAGCTCTAAGGTCATTACAATTGGGTACTCTTTCATCTATTGCTGCAATAAGTACGCCATTCGGACTAGTAACAAGTGCTGGAATGCGATAACAAGCCACCTCTGATTGTTCTTTCGTAGGGAATAATGATGCAAAAATTTCATCTTCAGCAATGGTTTGCGAAAGGATGATAAAGGGTAGAAATAGCAATAAAATAGATGATAAGTGCCTCATAGAATGATTGTTTTGGAGCATTGAAAATACCTACAAAAAAGGTTTTCGTAAAAGAATGACTATATTTTCGGAAAAAACATGACGAAACAACTTTTCTATCTTGCTTGTGTATTTGTTTTATTTGGATGTACCAACGAAGCACCTAAAGAAGATACTACTCAACAAACAACAGAAGAAAAAATGAAGAAGGAATACCCTACAGTAGGCTCAATTGAGCGCATGGATGAGCGCATGGATGCACTTATTGCAAAAGATGCACAACTAGAAATACTGGCAGAAGGTTTTGTTTGGTCGGAAGGACCACTTTGGGTAGAAGCGCATCAAATGTTACTGTTTTCGGATATTCCACCTAATAGTATTTATAAATGGACTGAAGAGGGAGGGAAGGAATTATATTTGACACCCTCTGGTTACACTGGAGAAGAAGAGAGAGGAGGTGAAGTAGGGTCTAATGCACTTATTTTGGATGCAGATGGACGTCTAGTGCTTTGCCAGCACGGCGATCGACGTATGGCACGTATGGACGTACCTGTTATTTTGCCTGAAGCTAAATTTACCACTTTAGCAGACCGTTATAATGGAAAGCGTTTCAACAGTCCTAATGATGCTGTATTCAACAGTAAAGGAGAGTTATTTTTTACGGACCCTCCTTACGGTTTAGCACAACAAGAAAATGATCCATCCAAAGAATTGGATTACCAAGGAGTATTTAGAGTGGATACTAGTGGCATTGTACACTTATTAACGGATGAGTTAACTCGCCCTAATGGACTAGCATTTTCGCCTGACGAAAGTAAATTGTATGTAGCCAATTCTGATCCAGAACGTGCAATTTGGATGGTATATGATATGCAAGAAGATGGAAGCATTGCCAATGGAAAAGTTTTTTACGATGCTACTGATAAAGTAGCAATAGAGAAGGGCTTGCCAGATGGGATGAAAGTAGATGATGCTGGGAATATATATGCTACTGGCCCTGGAGGGGTGTGGGTGTTTTCGCCAGAAGGCGAGCCATTAGGATTAGTTCGTACAGGACAAGCGACTTCCAACTGTGCTTTTAATGCGGATAAAAGTGCGCTTTACATTACTGCAGATATGTATATTATGCGGCTTGCGTTAAAATAAAAATAACCTCACCAGATCGAGTCTAGCAAGGTTATTCTTTGGGTTATTGGTTGTCCTGAAAGCTTTCGAGACAACTAAAACTCTATTGTTTGATCAACTTCAATGTTTGTTGCGTTGAAGTTGTTCTTACATTTACGTAGTAGGTTCCAGCAGGAAGTTCGTCGATATTGATGTCGTGGTTGGCATCTTCGACACGATCAAACTGAAGTTGATTCATCAACTGACCATTGATATTGAAAATACGGATGATCGTTTCTTCGCCAATCACTTGATCTAAGTTTAATGTAACCACATCACGGGCTGGGTTTGGTGTTAAGCCTATGTTTGCAGTAGCTGTATTAGCTGTTGCGAAGGCATTTGTTGTACCCGAACCTAAAGCAGTAGTATTTGCTTCAGATTGTGTGACATCTTTGATTTCTGCTGCAAATGGGATAGGACCGTTAATAACTTCGACATCAGTGAAATCTGCAGTAACCGCTGAGCCATCTTTGCTATAAACAAATATACCTGCTTCAATACAACTTCCCATTGAAATAGTTTGGAATAAGTAAGGATAGTACACGATATCATCAACAGAGGCAAAGGCTTTAAAGGTGTTACCCGTACGCTCTATTTTTAGCCAGAATTTATCTAGCGAGTATAATTCTTGTGGGAATGCAGGGTAGTTGTTAGTAAAGCGGTAGGCTCTTACTATTCGATTGGTGCGATTAGTACCAATCTCTACTTTTTTAGCACCAGGATCTAGCGTTTCACGCATCTGAATACCAGCTATACCGTTACCATTAACAGCCTCAATATATGCTTTGATTGTACCATCTCCGCACAACTCTTCGTGAACAAAAGAAATTTGATCTGCTGTGTATGGATACCCACCGATCTGGCAATCGCCAGAAGACAAAGTGAAAGTTTCTGTTGATGGATCGTAGGTTGTTGCTCCAGCAGTACACCCAACGCCTTCTGAATCAGACCATCCACAAGGCAAACCAAGCGCGTTGGCTGCTCCAGGCGTATCATCACAAGTTAATGTCCAAACATTATCTATTAGTTGAATAGAACCACCTATTACTTGAGAAGAAGATTCGGCTACCCCAACGTCTGTACTCGTCATTCCATTTGCTACTCCGTTTGAAGCAGTCATGGTACCTTCGTAGCTCAAAAACTCAATTAGGGTGGTTCCACATGCTAGTGCCATGCCATCTGGAGAACCATTCTGAAGACCGTTGGACGGTAAGTTGAGTGTATAATAGGTATAGCCTCCTTCTGTACTGCCTTCTGTAGCAGAGCTTAGTTCCAATATATTATATGAGCTGCCTCCATTACCATTATACAGTTCAACTTTAAGATCAGAAAGATTTCCCATAAAATCATCACTTACGGCCACTTCTATAAATTCCCCTACATCACCACCAGCGTTATCATAATGGAATTCATTAATAAAAGCTTCTGTAGGACAACTTGGTTCTGGACAAACTGGTACATTAATCATGAAATCTACAAAACATTCACTAGGATTAGCGCTATTGTATAAACGTACTGGAGCCATTGTACCTTCTGTATTACCTGTGATATCTGCTTGTCCATTGAATGATATAATACCATCCGTTGGTTGTCCACCAGGAGGGCCTGAAGAACCATTTAGGATATTAGTATTAGGATTGGATAAGAAGTACTGTCCAGAACCACCTGTAACATTAAAGGTTACCGTGAAACTAGATTGATCATCAAATGGTGCAGCTTGGCATTCTGGTTCCGTTACATTAATAAGCGTAATTGAGCAGCCACCA
>JAKVCU010000049.1 GCA_022448955.1 Saprospiraceae bacterium | reverse complement strand
CGGCGACATTAATTGCTGCTTGTTGTAGTATTGGTGCTGCTTCGGTAGGAGCAAATCAAGAAACTATTCAGCAGATGCGTAAGTTTGGTCAGTATATTGGAATGGCATTTCAAATTAAAGATGATCTGTTTGACTATTCGGATGAAAAAATAGGAAAACCCACAGGGATCGATATTAAAGAGCAGAAAATGACGCTTCCTTTAATCTACACTTTAAATCAATGTGCGCCGAATGAGAGAGCTTGG
This sequence comes from Saprospiraceae bacterium, assembly GCA_022448955.1. Lineage (GTDB taxonomy): Bacteria > Bacteroidota > Bacteroidia > Chitinophagales > Saprospiraceae > JALEHC01. Next base: position 2,744 of record JAKVCU010000049.1, on the reverse strand, counting down.
CTCATTAATTCGATTAAAAAACACAATAAAAACAGGAAACGCGTTAAAGAGGTTATTGCACTTGTAAAGCAGAGTGGTGGTATTGAGTATGCGATTGGCAAAATGCACGATTATAAAAATAAAGCCTTGACTATTCTGAGTGATTATCAAGAATCTGAGTATAAATCATCTTTGGTGAAAATGATCGATTATGTGGTTGAACGGAAGATCTGATTTTTCTAGGCTAATCTAATGGCAGTGACTAATTTTTCTTTTAAGTGAACTCATGCCATTTGTGTATACAGCAGAATGTAATGTGTAAAAAAAAGAGGCTGTCTGAAAAGGGGGTCTTTTTTTTTGTGATTAACTGATTTGATTTGTAACTTTAATTATGAGCAAAAAAGTAGTATTTAAGTATGCTCACGAGCGACTAGGTATTTTACGATAATACAATCTCACCTACATTTGGTTGATAAACTTGAGACCATGTTCACTTTATCTTCCTCACACAGATTTCATTTGTACAGTCAGCCCACTGATATGCGTAAGAGTTTTGACGGACTCTCAGGTCTTGTTAAGAATATCTTGNNNCGAGANCCCTTTCATGGCGATGTGTTTATCTTTATCAACAAACGTAGAGATAAGATCAAGCTCTTGCATTGGCAAGGGGTCAGTTTTAGCTTGTACTACAAACGATTGGAGAAAGGTACTTTTGAACTCCCTCAGTACGATGCTGCTGTAAAAAGCATTGCTCTTTCATATACACAAATGGTGATGATCGTCGATGGACTTACTGTTAGTAACATCCACAAAAGAAAGCAATATCAACCTGCTGTTTCCAATTAATTTTTCTTCATTTTTCTTGTTGTTTTTCTAGGTGATCTCTAGGGATTTTTGTATCTTGAGGTATGCCTGAACTACTGAAAACAATGCCTTTAGCACAAATTCAAGACTACGCAGAATTGCTAGAGTCAAAGGTAGATCAGCAACAATCTAAAATAGATACTCTTACTTGTGTTATTAATACTCTTGAATCTAATGTTGGGATTCTTGAATTTCAAATTGCTCAATTAAAGCGCTTATTGTTTGGAGCCAAACGAGAACGCTTCATCCCACAGAACAACCCACAACAAATGACCCTGCCTTTTGAGGTGGAAACCTTGGAAGAAGTTCCAAAAACAGAAAAGATTGAGTATATTAGGGAAAAGCCTAACAAGAAACATCCTGGTAGAATTGCGCTTCCAGATCATCTTCCCGTACAAGAGATCATTTTAGAACCCAAAGAAGATACTACAGGACTTCAATGCATTGGTAAAGAGGTTACCGATAAGTTGGAACTTCTTCCTGCGAAGTTATTTATCAAACGATATATCCGACCTAAATACATCCAACACTCAGAAGATGGTCTTTCAAGCCAAGGAATCATCGCCGAGCTTCCCAGCTTTGCTATCGATAAAGGGATTGCATCAGAGAGCTTATTGGCACAAGTGATGGTCGATAAGTTTGTAGATCATTTACCCACTTACAGACAAGTAGCACGCTTCAAACGATCAGAGATTAAAATTCCGTATGCTACTATTACAGGATGGCAAAGTAAAGTATGTGAGCTATTAACACCTTTGTATGAGGTGCTAAAGCACAGAGTCCTATCACAAGGCTATCTTCAGGCAGATGAAACTCCGATTGCTGTACAGGATAAAAACAGGTTAGGAAAAACGCATAAAGGGTATCATTGGGTGTATCATTCTCCATTAGAACAAGCGGTCTTGTTTGATTATCGCCCTTCACGCAGTAGAGAAGGACCTACAGAGCTATTAAAAAACTTTAAAGGATATCTACAAACCGATGGATATTCAGTTTATGAATCTTTTGGAAAAAATAAAGACATCACATTACTGGGTTGTATGGCACATGCCAGACGAGGATTTGAAAAAGCATTGGACTATGACAAGGACAAAGCAGGATATGCTATGGAGTTATTCCAAAGGCTCTATACCATTGAAAGAAAAGCCAGAGAACAAGAGTTGGATCATACTCAACGACACAAACTTCGATTGGAAAAGGCACTGCCTATTTGTAGCGAACTAGGAAAATGGATTGCCACTGAGTATCAAAACACCCTCCCTAAATCTGCATTGGGCAAAGCCATGGCATATTGTCTAGCTAGGTGGGACAATCTGATCGGGTATCTACACGATGGTGCATTGGAAATTGATAACAACCTAATTGAAAATGCCATCAGACCTGTGGCTCTAGGTAGAAAGAACTACCTCTTTGCAGGATCACACAGAACGGCTCAAAATGCTGCCATGATCTACTCATTCTTTGCTACTTGTAAAAAACACAATGTAGAACCCTATGCATGGTTACATTATGTACTCCAAGTCATACAGGAATACAAAGTGTCAAAACTCACCGAGCTACTACCGCAGAACTTCGCCAAAATACATATGCCTTAAAAGCAAAAAAACAAATAGGAGCAAATTATAACCCTATTTGATAATTTCATAGACCTACTTGCTCGTGAGTATACCGCTTTGTGTTAAAACAAAGAGATTATCAGGTCCTGGGGAAATGGCCAGAACCCCTACAGAAAGTATAAAAGAAATTAAAATTTCATAGTTCACAGAAGGTCATCGCTTTAAAATAGCTTTATTAATTTTTTTAATCAGTTGAGGACCTTCATAGATAAACCCTGTGTATAACTGAAGTAAGTCGGCACCAGCATCTAGTTTTTCAAGTGCATCCTCTGCTGTATGAATCCC
>JAKVCU010000048.1 GCA_022448955.1 Saprospiraceae bacterium | reverse complement strand
AAAAGGAAAATGTAAGCGAAATTGTGATAAAAAAAATCTTCATTTTTATTAGTTTTAATTTTCGATAGTTAAGTAAGCGGCTAGTCAAAATTGCTTGTATAATAAATTCCTGCCAGCCGGCAGGCACGGCGTCAGCTCAAAAATCACGCGTAACCTTGCTATCGTCAGTTTCTTAGGCTTTTGCACAAGCAACTTAACTAGGCACAATAACATTTGAAGCCAATATTTTATCAGGAATAAGTTCTAGTAGAAGCTCACAGTCTTACTCATGAAGACAAATTGCCAATAAAGTTTTACTATAAAATGGTCTTAAAATTTTGCCGTACTCTTATTAAGTATCGTAAAGATAAACAAGTTTACTTTAGTAAGATCTTCTTATGCACTTGCTAATACTTATTTAACAGCTTTGTTACCTTTTTTGGTTAAAATGAGGATTATGGACTTTTTAAAAGGTATGGTCTTTACACATTATTAGCTCTGAATGACTTGATCGATGGTGTATAATTCCACAAAATCTTATTGGATTATCAATTCTGTTTCTTAAACTCTGGATTACTAGTCAGATGTCAAAGTATTTACTTCTAGCATAATTTAATTACCGCGTATTTAATGTAGATACAGAATTGATGATGTATTAAATATCCAGTAAAATCTTAATACACATTCAATAAATAAAGCGTAACTGACCTTAGGAAAGTTACGCTTTATTTTTGAGCATACAACTGCCCATCATCTATAGCTATAATTGAATAGACCACTAATTTTGGCCTCCAAATATCAAAGTTATGCTCAGTTGATTATCAAAGGAATAGTATTTTTCAAAGGCATTGATAATCAGGTTTTATATCGAGCGACTTGAAAATTATTTCTTCTTTTTGAAAGAGGAGGTGTTGAAGCCAACAGAAATGCCAAAGCGATGTCCTTCTTTATTAGGAATAAAGAATAGGTTGATAGGAATATTCAGGTTGCCAGATTTTAAGGTTTTACCTAGACCAAAAACAAAACTGGATACCAAGTTGATATTTCCTCTACTATCTAATCGTTTTTCGAAAGTAGGGCGATCAGCTTGATTAGGGTCTTGACTTACCCAATCTTCTTCTAGCTTCCATGCTCCAGATGCATCATAATATCCAGATGCAAGTCTACTGCCATAAAAAATAGGCCCAAAAGCAAATTCCCAACCTGTTTTGTTACTACGTAAACCATTCAAAACAGATATACTAGGAATAAAAAGCCCTTGATCAAGCCCTGTAATCACAGGTATAAATTCAAACAAGGCCTGAAAGTCTCCTTGATTGAGATACTGTACTTCAAATTGGTAACCAAACTGGAACATTAATGGCATTACCTCAAATCCTCCTACTGCTTTTTCTGCTTGAAATATACTGCCTACTTCACCCGTCATATAAGTGAACCCCATTCTTGGGCCATTTAATTCTAGTCTGTCCTGCTTTGGATTGTTGATCGCATTATTATAATCGTATGCTTCAGTCAATTTAGTCACTAATGCTTCATCGGAAGGGATCTCAAACATTTTCTCTATTGTCAAGCGCAACATGCTGGGTAATTGCTGACGTAAGTCTAGAAATTCCATAACCTCCATTTGCTCAATTTCTGAGTTTCCTACATCAATCAAGCGAAGCGTTACTACAATTTGCTCTTCATAAAGCTCTAAACTACCTGTTAAGAATTTATCCACCTTCATGATTTTTCCTGCTTCTACCAGGCAAAGTCTACCGAAACAATCATTCAAGTTGATTTTTTCCTTTTCTAGTAAAAACTCCATATCGTACTGATCCAAAACATTAAACTTCTCTGTTTTGGCCAATTCTTTTCTTGCTAGGTTACCTGCTTGTGATGGATCAAGCGTTAATCCCTTTACATCTAAGTAACTAACTGCAATTTTCGTTTTTGCATCTTGTGCGAATATGCTTACGCTAAATAATAGTGCGAATAAGAAAAGTACATTTTTTGTTTTCATGATTTTTCGATTTAAGATCGGTGGTTAATTGATAATTCAAAGATGGGGGAAGAATAGAGAGAAAAAACAGTCAATATTACTTTGATAATATTTGTTTTTATTTAATGTGTTGCTGCTTTTTGTATTTCAGCGAAGGCCTAGTTGTTTTGAATTAAAAATCGCCTGATTTTGAGGAATCTTTTTGAAAAGGAATAGTGTTTGGGGAGGCGTTGTTGCATAAAAAAATAATTAGATAGACCATGTGCAACTATCTTTCATTTAAGCTACTGTTTTAGATTCTATTTTTTTAGAAATGGGCCTACCTATGGCTGTCATTTTATTTAAACATTTAATTTTTATTGCTGCTTCGGTTTTTTGTTTTTCAAATATTCGAGAATAAAGTGTAGAGCCAAAAATCGTTTTAAACCTCATCATTGCGGTTTCTGCTAAGCTACGCCTATGGTAACTACTTTTTATTTTCCACTCTTTTCGACCTATTATATCTATTTGTTCAAGTATTTTATTGCGATCTAAATCTAATAAATTATCAAATTCATCTACCCAATAAATTGCATTTTCTTGAGGTGGAATGATCCCTTCTATTCCCTCACCTTTTAGTAATTCCCAAATTCCATAAGTATCATAAGCACCATCACCACTAATTTT
>JAKVCU010000047.1 GCA_022448955.1 Saprospiraceae bacterium | reverse complement strand
CACCACTAATGCTCACAGTGGGAATTGGCAAGGCATCTAATATCACTGTACTACTACCCTCACAGCCATTTGAATCAATCACCATTAAGGATATTACACCCGGATCACTCACTGTGATCTCTTGCATATCTTGCCCCGTACTCCATGTATAGGTATCATACGTTTGATCTGAGGATAAAGCCGTACTTGAACCTTCGCAGAATGAAGTATCTCCAAAAATACTGGGCTGAGGCAATGAATTTACACTAAGTGCAAAATCACCTATCCCACTACAACCATTTATATCCGTAACTGTAACAGAATAGTTGTTAGCAACACCAACATCAACCGTAGGAGTGCTCTCTGTAGTCGACCAGATATAAGATTGAAAGTTACCTGCATTTAAAGTAGTCATTTGTCCTTCACAAATTGCTGCATCTCCTATGATATCTACAATCGGTAAATCATTTTGTACAACAGTGACCGTAGTTGTCACCTCACAAGCATTTACATCTGATACCGTTACGCTATAATCTCCAGGTGTATACACCAATAATTGCTGACTTTCAGATAAGTCTGACCATAGATAGCTTACAAAACCTGGCCCTACATCTAAGAGTGTAGAATCTCCCATACAAAAATCTAAATCCCCTGTGATGACAGGATTTGATTCGGGAAGTTCTTGCACATTGACCATTGTTTCACCAGTACAGCCACTCGCATTTGTTACAGTGACACCAACAATACCAGAGGTATTAACATTAAGGCTTGGAGAAGTACTACCATCAGACCACAAATAGTTCGTAAAACCCTCACCTGCATTTAAAGTCGTATTGGTATCTGGGCAAAAACTCAAACTACCTGAAATCTGAGGATCGGGATTGGTATTTACATTTACATTAATACTAGCTTCATCCTGACAACCATTATTATCTGTTACGGTAACAGAATAGTTTCCTGTTGAATTAACATTCAGAATAGGATTGTTAGATCCATCAGACCAAATATAGGAACTAAAACCAGCTCCNGGNTCGAGCGTACTCGTTTCTCCCTCACAAATATTATCCATTCCAGCTATATTAATTTCTGGTAAATCATTTTCTACAACACTAACAGTCACTTCTCCTGAACAGCCACTTCCATCGCTTACCGTTACGCTGTAATCTCCAGGTGTATGCACCAATAATTGTTGACTTTCAGATAAGTCTGACCATAGATAGCTTACAAAACCTGGTCCTACATCTAAGAGTGTAGAATCTCCCATACAAAAATCTAAATCCCCTGTGATGACAGGATTGGGTTCGGGAAGTTCTTGCACATTGACCATTGTTTCACCAGCACAACCACTCGCATTTGTTACAGTGACACCAACAATACCAGAAGTATTAACATTAATGGTTGGAGAAGTACTACCATCAGACCACAAATAGTTCGTAAAACCCTCACCTGCATTTAAAGTCGTATTGGTATCTGGGCAAAAACTCAAACTACCTGAAATCTGAGGATCGGGATTGGTATTTACATTTACATTAATACTAGCTTCATCCTGACAACCATTATTATCTGTTACGGTAACAGAATAGTTTCCTGTTGAATTAACATTCAGAATAGGATTGTTAGATCCATCAGACCAAATATAGGAACTAAAACCAGCTCCTGGGTCGAGCGTACTCGTTTCTCCCTCACAAATATTATCCATTCCAGCTATATTAATTTCTGGTAAATCATTTTCTACAACACTAACAGTCACTTCTCCTGAACAGCCACTTCCATCACTTACCGTTACGCTGTAATCTCCAGGTGTTGAAACCTCTATTTCTTGGATATTCTCCCCTGTCGACCAAGAATAAGAGCTAAAGCCAGTTCCTGCATTTAATATGGTACTACCTCCTTCACAATAAGCTAAATCCCCACTTATGACAGGTGACAATTCTGTTTGTTCTTCTACTTGCACCATTGTTTCACCTTGACAACCATTGGCATCAGTCACCGTAACAGTGTAAGCATCGGGCATATTTACAACAATACTTGAGCTAGTCTCTCCTGTTGACCACAATATGGAAGAAAAAGCACCTACATTTAAAGTAGTATTACCTCCGGGGCAAAAACTTAAACTACCTGAGATCTGAGGATCAGGATTGGTGTTAGTATTTAGTATAAACTGATCTGTTGCTTCACATCCATTAACATCTGCTACAGTAACAGTATATGTTCCTGTGATAGTTACATCAAGGGTAGAACCATTACTTCCATCAGACCATAAATAGGTCGCGAAGCCAATACCTGCATCTAAGGTCGTTATCGTTCCTTCGCAAATATTATCATCTCCTTGTATCTCTACTGAAGGTAAGGGATGCTCAAGTACAGACACCATTCCTTCTCCAGTACAACCATCAATGGTAGTCACTGTTACAGAATAGTCACCATTAGCATAAACCTCTATCATTTGAGTATCACTTCCATCAGACCAAGAATAGGTCGCAAAGCCAGCCCCAGCATCTAAAGTAGTAAAGCCTCCTTCACAAAAAGATAAATCTCCAAAAATGACCGGTACCGGATCACTTTGCACGCTTACTGTAACTTCTGCGATTGTAGAACAGCCCGCATCGTTTGTCACTATTACGCTGTACTCCCCAGCTTGATCTACTTGAATAGATGGTGTTACTTCACCAGTCGACCATTGATAAATATACATTCCCGAGGCTGCTGTCAGCGTTGTTGTAGCTCCTGGACATATTTCTAAATCACCATAAATAATTGCATCGGGACTATCACTCCATGAAACAAAAACAGAACTAGTCCCTTGACAGCCATTAAAATCAGTGACCGTTACCGAATATAAACCCGGATTAGAAATCACTAATAATTGCCCAAATTCACCGGTCGACCATTCATAAGTTTGGTAGCCAGCACCAGCATCTAACAAACCTTCTTCTCCTTGACATAAGTCGGAATTCCCGTTTATTTGAACAAATACAGGAGGCAATTCTGTTACTTGAAATTGAGCAATTCCTTGGCAACCATTAAAATCTGTAACGGTGAGTTCGAAAGTTCCTTGAGCTGCAACACTAATATTTTGAGTAAATTCACCAGTCGACCATTCATAAGTTTGATAGACAGCACCAGCATCTAAGCTAGTTGACTCTCCTTCACAAATAAATGGATCTCCACCGATAACAGGAGTGGGTAACGGATTTTCAGAAACAAAAACATTGGCAATACCGGTACAATTATTAAAATCTGTAACGGTAACTTCATAGTTCCCTCCATCAGATATAGTAATATTCTGTCCTATTCCTCCAGTCGACCATTGATAGGAGCTATAACCTGGTCCCACATCCAATTGTGTTGAGCCTCCCGAACAAATTGCAAGATCCCCAGAAATCATAGGCATGAGATCAGGCAATTGATTTATAGTTATACTCGATTGTGCTGTACAGCCATTAGCATCCGTTGCTGTCACAGAATAAGTGCCTGAACTATTAACTGAAATACTCTGACCAATATCTGAAGTAGACCAAAAATAGTTTATAAATCCAGCACTAGCCGTCAATGTAGCTGTTTCATTTGCACAAATATCTGTTGGACCTGAAATACTTATAGTCGGAGAAGGATTTTGTGTGATATTTATTGTTGTCATCCCTACACATCCATTCGCATCAGTCACCGTAACACTATACGAACCCGCAGTAGACACTGTAATGGTTGGAGTGCTTTCTCCTGTCGACCAT
>JAKVCU010000046.1 GCA_022448955.1 Saprospiraceae bacterium | reverse complement strand
CGAGAGTGTCGACTAACTCGCGAAGCTCGTCCAGTAAGCTGCGGGTATTGCTCACGGTATCGTCAGGGAGCGTCACGCCAATCAGCATGGCGCGCTCGACTACAGTAGGTCTTTCTTTAACGTCGTGCACAGTTTGTATATTTCAAGAAAAGGGACGCAAATTAAGCTTCTTTAAGTTTAAATCCACAACGAAATCTGGATAAGCTAGAATTCTTAAGTGACTCAGATCCAGAAGTTATTATGAAGACATTTCCGAGGTGTAAAGATCCTGAAAACCAACAAAATACAATGCTATAGTTTTTTGTGTATTTGCTCAGCAAAGAATTTTTAGCTTATCAAGCTTAGCACAAAAACAGTAGACAAAATTACGAATCTAATTAAAGAGTTCCGTTATGCATTTAATAATCAAGAGCAACTAACATGTATACACCTGAGCAAAAACTAAAAGATTTCGTACAGAGCCTACCGAAGACAGAGACTCACCTGCATTTAGAAGGTTCTTGTCCCATTGAATTAATACGTGATGCGAGTCCTGGCCAGTTTGATCACGACCCTCCAATGTGGTCTGATGATTTCCGCTACGACAGTTTTGATCAATTCATGGAAATGTATGATCATTTTTGTGCCTCCGCTTTTGTATCAGCTGAGGTTTATCACAAATGCGCAAAGATTGTTTTACAAAAATGCGCAGATCAAAATGTAAAATACGTAGAGACTAGCTTCCATGTAGGCACCTTAATTGGTGGAGATATTAATGGAGAGGAAATAGTCGATGCTGTATTAAGTGCCGCTCCAGAAGGCATGGAGGTGCGAGTATTTATGGGCATGTGTCACAATGACTACGTCGGATTAGGAAAAAAGATTATTGATGATTGCATCTACTGGGATAAACTAACTGGTATAGATTTACATGGTCCCGAATATTGGCCATTAGAACCATGGACCGCTAAGGTTTGGAAATCCGCTGCAGATGCGGGAAAATTCTTAAAAGCTCACGCTGGAGAATTTATGCCAGCATCGTTTGTTAGACGTTGCATAGAGGAACTCGGTGTCAGACGCATTCAACACGGTGTGCGATGTATTGAAGATCCAGAGGTCGTCGCACTTATAAAAGATTTGGATGTTACGCTGGATGTTTGCCCAATTAGTAATGTTAAGTTACAAGTTGAAGGAATAACAAAAATGTCAGAACACCCGATTAGAGAATTATTTGATGCTGGAGTTCGTTGCACCATAAATTCTGATGATCCTTTTATGTTTGGTAACTCATTAAGTGAGGAATACTATGCTCTAGCAACAGACCTGCATTTTACTGAAAAGGAATTGAAAAAAATTGCTCAAAATGGATTCGATATTGCTATCAATTAATTAGGCTAGTCAGTTAATCGACCACTAATAGTTTCCTGATTATGGATTCTAGGATTTCAAGTATACCCTAATCATTTAGATCCCCACTTGCCGGATAAAATACCCGCTAAGATTAGTTGGGCGGGATGGTAGCACATCAGGGGAATTATAATAGAAGCAGTATCTATTATACTAGGCGCAAATGCTAATATAGATGTAGTTAGGGGTAGCCCCGTCGCTATGGATTTTTGGCTTGAGCAGAAAAATGCAGATATACGTTGTTCTTTTGATACATTTAAAAAATCCGAAGACCACCAAACTAAAACGCTAACGAAAATTAAAATAAGGACGGTTAGTAATATAACTTTAAAGATAGTGATGAAACCTAGTTGGATTAAAAAACCTGAACTAACGCTCTGAGCAAAAGCGCAATGCACAATAAAAACAATGATCCAATTACCAAAGCCCTTAGTTCTATTTGTCATAAGAGCAGAAACTTTGGGGAGCTTTTGCCTTATAAGTTGGCCAAATAATAGTGGCGCAATAATCAGAATAAAGAGTTTTGAAAATAACGGATTTAATGGAATACTCACGTTAGATTCTACAGATAAATATGTTATAGCAACCGTTGGTACGAAGAGAACTGACAGCAAATTAGAAAAAACCGTCGAAAAAATTGCATTAGGCGTATTCCCTTTTGAGACAGTTGAAAAAACAACGGCTGATGACACCGTTGTAGGCAAAATTGCAAGCATCCAGAATCCAATTTTTAATTCCTCATTTATAAAATGCGATACAGGTAGAATCAGTGCCCCAACTACAATCGGAAAAATTATATAGTTCCAAAATAGGACGAAGGCGTGTAGACGCTTAGGGTTATAACCTTTGGTTAATTCACTAGTTGGTAGAGCGATTCCTTGTAGGAAGAAAATTAGCCAAACACCAATGTTTGTAGTCAGTCCAGGGCATAAAAGCCCACCCTTGCTACCATACGAGGGAAACAGTATCGCAAGAATGACCCCGAGTAGAAGCCATAAAGTAAAGGAATGCTTCTTTAAATGTTTTTGCATAGCTCAACTANTGCTAAGGGTATAGTAGGTTCTACTTTTTTAAAGATAAACTGAAGACCAATGGAACGCTTNTCATCAAGCCAAACAGGAACGGTTAAAGCGGGTAGGCCAGATAAACTTGCTGGTGTTGTTAATTGAAGCGTCATCTCACGCAGATTAGAATTAGCATCTTTTAATGGGACAGATGCAGTAGGGCAAATAGGCATAACCAAAAAATCATACGTTTGAAAAAAATCATTAAACCAATTAGTAATTTTAGTTTTATATAGATTGGCCTTGGAAATATCTTCTGGTGTCCATTTTCTAGCGCGCAAAATACGACTCACTACTTGAGGATCATAAGTATCCATTCTCTTATTAATGAATTTTTCATGTATCGCATATGCTTCAACACTTTGCAGTACGTTGAAAGCAAAATGGCACTTAGACAAAAGGGCTTCAAAGGAATCGCTATTAGTGAGTTGATTAATTTCTAAGTGAGATATTACTTTGCTTAGATGATCAAAAGATTCGATTTCAAGCAGATGTTTAGGTAGAATTGAACGGCCATTTAATTCACTGATAGAATTAGTGCTATCGTGGTTGAACCAAGCCAGTAATGTGCGAGTCATATCTTTAGCGGAAGCACTAAACCAGCCCATAGTGTCAAAACTGGGTGCCAAAGGGAAAGCGCCTTCCAGAAAATAGCCTGGGACCCACCGAATACCATATATACCGCACCATGCAGCAGGAAGCCGTATGGAACCACCTGTATCAGTTCCGAAACTTAATGGTAAGTAATCAGCCGCAACTAAATACGCTGATCCGCTACTTGAACCTCCACTTAGGCAATTTTTCAACAAAGGATGTTTGCAATTGCCAAAGTGCGGATTCTCTCCTGTCAGCCCGTAAGCAAATTCATTCATTTGAGTTTTAGCGACACAAGTAGCACCTAATTGACTCATTCGCTCAATAATAGCAGAATTTTTAGTGGCACATGCGTTGAACTCTGGAAGTACTGAAGAATTTCTACTCGGGAACCCGCTAACATCAAATAGGTCCTTAACGGCATAAGGTACACCCGCCAAGGGCCCTGTTATATTATTCTTATTAAATTGTATTAATTGGCTAATTACAGATGTACTAGTCTTGCCGACACACTCTTTGAGAGATTTATCAATTAAGCGAGCCCACTGATTATAATCCTTGATATAACACTTTTGAGTATTCTCTATAGAATTATTATTCATTAGTTAGAATACGGAATAAATTTACCACGAGGTGAATTTTCTAGAAGCTTTCCATTAGAGCTTACTAAATTACCCCGAAGCCAAGAAGCAGCTAATTTTATCTTAATCTTGGCACCTATATAAGCAGAACGCTGATGCTTAGTAAGCAAAGAACTCTCCTCAATCACTGAAGTAGAATCTGACTCTTTAATTAGCGTAAAATCAGCATCTTTGTTTAAATCTAATGTGCCCTTTGACTTTAAATTGATTACCTTTGCAGGATTTTCACAACAGAGTTTCTGTATTGTTTTTACGCGAGGCAAAATATTCATTCCATAACGGCTTAAGAGTAGAGGATAGCCGTGCTGGATACCTGCAATACCTCCCCAAGCATCAAAAAAAGATTGATCCTTCTTCATATCGGGGGGACTTGGAGAATGATCCGACCCTATAGTGTCGATTAAATTGTCAAAAACTGCCTCTTCTAAAGCTCTCATTCGAGACTTTGAACGTAATGGCGGCGCGCATTTAGCATCTGCACCAATACTGTCTGCATCCACCCTAGAAAGTAACAAATAATGTGGGCAGGTCTCACATATAATATCTACTCCCTGACGTTTCGCATTCTGTATTACACTCAAAACTTCAGCTGAGCTAACATGGACAATAGTTATTGGACATCCAGTTTCTAAGGACAATTCGATTGCATCCTTAGTAGCACTAATTTCAGCTTCAACAGGTCTAGAAGCATCCCAATCAAATGCACTTACAGTTCTTTTTAAACGCTCTGATGCACGATCTAATACTATAGGATCTTCTGCATGTAACGCTAGACGTAGACCTGTTTGCGCAATCCGATACATTGCTTCACGCAGCGTCGATCTATCAGAATTTACAAAATCGGCATTACCACTTGGTGCCATAAAAGCTTTAAAGCCGACAACGCCTGCTTTAGCGAGAGGCTCAATATCGTTAATATTTCCGGGCACAATTCCACCCCAAAGTCCAAAATCCACATAGGATTTATTATTTATGGCTGCAAGCTTGGTGTTCAAAGCGTCTACACTAGTTGTTGACGGTATACTGTTGAGAGGCATTTCGGCTAAATATGATATCCCCGCAGCGCTAGCGGCAGCACTACCTGTAGTAAAACCTTCCCAATGCGTACGGCCTGGTTCATTAAAATGAACGTGAAGATCTACCGATCCAGGAAGACAATACGCACTATCGCCATCTACTTCATTTCTTGAATTTCCAGTAATGTTCGGAGAAATCTCAGCAAAACTTTCATCAATTATCCCCAAATCTACGAAATGCCAGACATCATCTTTGATGACACGAACATTCCTTATAATAGTATCAAACATTTCACTAAAAAATTTTATCAATTCTGAGCACAGCACGAAGCATCGCTTTGAAAGCTAGAATACAATCTGCATTTGATGCAAATTCGTCTGGGTGATGGCTAAGTCCATCTTTGCAGCGTACAGCAAGCATACTCGCAGGACATACTTGCGCTAATTTCATACTATCATGACCAGCTCCACTAAACATGCGTGGAGAACTACCCTGCATGACTTCACAACTTTCAGCTAAAATATCTGTAAGTCTTTGATCCAATTGGGCGTCACTAGCTTCATGAACTAACTTATATTCAAACTTCAGATCCGATCGCTTAGCTATAGATTTAATCTCCTGACTTAATTTATTATGCACACGTCTCAAACCTTTCAAATCAGGATAACGCATATCAATTGAAAACTTTACTGTTCCCGGTATAACGTTGCTAGCATTTGGAATTACCTCAAGGTGACCAACAGTTGATCTTATGAGCTCATCGCTTTTACACATTTGATTAACAGCCAGAATCATTTCACTCGCTACAGGCAAAGGATCATTTCGTAAACTTGCTGGGATAGTACCTGCGTGACCTGCGCAACCAGTTAAAATAATCTCAGAGCGAAGCTGAGCAGCAATTTTTGTAAACACACCCAATGCATGATTAGATTTTTCTAAGATTGGGCCCTGTTCTATATGAGATTCCAAAAATACATCCTGCGGACGTATGTATGGCGTCTTGTATGCATTAACAATCATATCAATTGACTCTGCACGATCTACTAACCACTCCCCAAGTGTCTTTCCATATTCATCTTCTTTGTGAAGCCATTCTTCTTCAAACTGACCACTTAAATATGCACTTCCCAAAAATGTAGTGTTAAAGCGCACGCCCTCCTCGTCACAGAATGCTAAAACTGATAAATTATGATTAAAGGGATGTTTTGATTCAACAATAGCTTCAACTACAGCAATTCCTATTAAAACACCTAGAATACCATCAAATGCTCCAGCATTAACAACCGTATCATAGTGCGAGCCTAAATGTATACGGGGAGCTTCTGTGCCTTCTTTTGAAAATAATTTTTGACCATACACATTGGTTAATGGGTCATTAAACGTCTCCATTCCTGTAGCATCCATCCAACCCTTTAACTTATACGCCGCCTCTTCAGAAGCAGGAGAAAATATAATGCGCTCAATCCAATCACTTCTCTGAGAAATCCTACGCATAATAGCGAGGCGTTCTATCAAGCGTGCACCTGCTGATTGTGTAGCACTTTCGAGTGAATTCATTCAATTAACTCCCGCGATAAGTTGAATAGCTCCACGGCGAACATAGCAATGGTACGTGATAACCCTCACCTTCAACTAAGTTTACTTGGAGCACTACTTTTCCCAAGAAAGGAGGGTCAGATAGCTGCACACCCATTCTCGAGTAGTAGCTAGCTATATCGAAGATAAGACGATAAGTACCTGTTATCATAGCCTCACCTGAAATAATAGCTTCACTAGATCTACCATCCTCATTGGTTAAACCTGCAGATATTTGATACCAATTCCCACCCGGTTCTTCAAGCTCTAGAGTCCAACTAACTCCAGAAGCGGGTTTACCATGGTATGTATCTAAAACGTGTGTCGTAAGTTTTGCAGTCACAATAGAAATTATAAATGATTAGAATCGATTATTGAGCAGAGACGATGCCACCCAATACGAGAGATCTGAAAGAGACAAGCTGCCCTTTCAGTGTTTGAGTCAGACTTCATACGCTCTTTCACAATCGGTAGAACATCGATTGCAGAATTTTCAGCAAGACATAGTATGAAAGGATGTCCGAATAGTTGTCTATAACGGACAAGTTCATTCCTTAGTTGATCGATTATAACTAATGGGAGCGACGAAAAATCTGCTTTAGACTGCTCTTTCTGAGAAAATCTTGTCAAGTTTGGTATCTGCTCTAACTTTGCTGCTAAATCAGGATGCGCTCTTATAAGTGACAATTGGGTGTCATGGGAGGCACCATTAATTAAGGTCACGCATGCGTCATGCAATTCCTCAACCGTATTAAATGGGCGATCATTGAATGTTTTTTGAATGATCCAAGGAGAGTGCTCATAAACGCCTTCAAGGGCACTAGAATATTTTACATTATCTAATTTATTTAGTTGATGTAAACTAACTGCACTCATCCGTAATTTAATTAACTTGTGGATAGCGACCCACATTAAATCTATCAGCAAGATTGTAAATTATTATTCCTGTAAGGACTAGTAAAACTCCTATTAATTTAAATAATGTAAGTGACTCTCCAAGTAGAATAAATGCACTGAAAACAGCAATAGGTAGCTCTATAGATGCTACGACACCTCCTAGGCTACTTCCTGTTAAAGGTAGTCCTTTCATCAAAAAAATGACTGGCATTGTTTGACCTACTATTCCCAATAAAATAGCGAAAATATAAAACCTTAAACTATTATCTCCAAGATCATACCATAAAGTTGGTTCAAAAAATAAAATAATTATACAGCCTAAGAAACCTATCCCAGAGACTGTAAAAGATCGAAATTCAGCAGAAGTATATTTGCCTATATCAGGGGTTAGGATAAATACGACAGCATAACATATAGACGCGCATGTAGCGGTAATTACTGACGCTAAAATGTTTGTTTCATCAAAAGTAGTAAGAATTTGAGTGGTCAGAGTAGCACCAAAAAGCACAAATGCTATAGAAGCAGTCTTAATAAAAGATAAATGCTCATCTTTCTTCAACAAAGAGAGGCCATATACGACTGGTAGATAAAGAAACATTAGCGTAGCAGGAATAGCAACAGGACCTAAACTGTAAGATAGAAAAAGGAAATAACCAACACCCACTGTTGCTAAGCCAATTAATAGCAATCTGAACCACTGAGAAAAGCCAGATGGCCGTATTTGTTTAAAAAACCTGGACCAGAATAAAGAAAAAAAGATGCAAGCAAACAATACCTCCACTAAGAAAATTTGCATAAATGAAGCGCCAAGTCCCAGTGCATACTTAATCATCACACCATGGAAACCCCAGCAGATACCACTAATAGCCACGTAAGCAATACCTTTGCTGATACTGGTTAAGCTACTCAAAAATTTGATCCTCCATCGTCCATGGTGGCGAACAAGTTACACACATTACTAGGTCTAAATTAGTATCATTACATATAGAGTGCCACTGGCCAGGCTTAATAGCTACTGCTTGCCCAGCCGATATCAATTTTTCTTCACCATCTATGTGCATGATACCTGAGCCCTTGGTAATTTGATAGCTTTCCTCACTTAATATATGATAATGTTTTTTAACAGATACTCCGGCTGGTATTGTAATACTCGCCACACTAAAATTTTTTAAATTACAGTTACGAGGACCTACAAATTCTATTGCCACAGACTTATCCTCGGCAACATAAGGCTCACAATTGGATATAGTTACTATATTCATAGTGTATTTTAAAAATAACAATTCATACTGCCAGCAGAACCGCATGCAAAAACCAGAGTGTGTTGATGTTAGTGTAGTTTACCTTAGCAGTTATATGACATGCTCTAGGACATCAAGAATACAAATCATAGATGACGTATTTATATTTATGAACTTATTAAGGAACTACTATACTGATTACCTTAATAATATATAATAGTAAATTAGACAATCTAGAACTGCTTAGTTGTTTAGAACTGAAAAATTATAATTTGAGCATTAACGGTCTACTTATTGCTGTAAACAATACATGAAATTAACATACACATCTTTTATATTTTTTGTTGCTTACACTGTAGGATTCATACTTCCATCCAGCGCTGAGGAGGAAAAAGTATTCATTGCTGTTGTTGGCGGGACTTCGTTTGGAGCACCCGAAAAGTTTGGTCTAGATTTAGTCGAAAATGATGG
>JAKVCU010000045.1 GCA_022448955.1 Saprospiraceae bacterium | reverse complement strand
AACTTAATCCCTCACTAGGAAACCAACGGTACTCCTCTCCCTCTGCACATGCATTTAGCGTAAGCTGATCTCCTTCTGAAATAGTATAAGATTGTACTGTTTCATCTAAAGGATTAGGAAAAGGGATTACATTCACAGCGTTTTGTATAACAAGTGTATCTGTTCCTCCACAATGGGAAATGATTACTGAAATATCAAAAATACCTTCTTCCTCATAACAAATATTGCTAGGAGACATTTCTGTAGAAAATGATGGCATAGCTCCCTCTAAGGTCCATTCAAAACTATCTCCCAAAAAATTAAAAATATCAATACATGTCCCTGCACAAATAGTCGTATCCAACTCTAATAAATGATCAAAAGAAAAACGATAGACGGCCACATCATCGAAATACATGTAGCAAGTATTACTCTGACTTCCTATAGCAGGTTCGAATTGAGTGTCTGGTGAGCGATTAAAATTACCTAAAGTTAAATATTGCTCCCCTCCTTTTGCTGTAAAGCAACCAGATATTTTTGTGTAAATTGAAGTTTCTGATAAAATGCCATCTTGATAAGCCACGACAGGTTCTACATCTAACACCCCATTGGTAGGTAATATAGAATCTAAAGGTTCCTCACTTAAAGTCATTTCTAATCGATCAATAAACCCTCTTATTGAATCCGGTCGAACATAAAATTCAGCATAATATATACTATCTTTTTCTAAAGGTTTACTCAATTGACCATGTAAGTACTCTCTAAAATAATAATTGGAAGGAACTAACTCCCAAAGTAAAAAAGCCCCTGCATACCCGTCTCCTGTCTTAGGACCAATCCCTAAAAACCCTTCATAGTCACAGTTCATATACTCAGGATTAGCAAAATAGGTCGTCCATATAGAAACAGTGGTAGCAAACTCTCCAGCCTCATCTGGGCAATCCTCATAATCCTCAAAACTAGGATTGAGCACTAGGTTTTCTTGTGCAGATAACCATAAAGACAATAAGATGCCAATGAATAATATAATAATCTTCTTCATCTATATCCCCTATTTTAAAATGGCTTACATGCTATTTTAGGTAATTGGGCTAGAAAATTGGTACAATAAAATTTTTAACGTCCCTTCAAAAATCATGCGTAACTTCCCTATCATCAGTTTCTTATAATTTTCGAAGGGTAACCTTGCCGGCAGGCAGGCAGGATTTTATTATACAAGGAACTTTGACTAGCCGCTTAGGCATGTAGGCATTTTTAATCAAACCTTATTGCTTGACTATTTTTTGAGTTATTGTCCCTTTCTTAGTACGAATGCTTAATAGATAGATACCAATTAGATAAATCCAAGCCGCTTATCTATTTTTCGCTCTTAAAAAACAGTAAACACTCTAAATAGATATCTCTTGTAATTTTAAATTACTAGAAGACATAGAATTACGATCGCTGTTAAAAACTCTTTTTGATTGTAGTAATATGGTAGGTTTATATCTGAGAAGAAATAGTTAAACCGTCCATAGCTTTAATTCAGTATTGTTAATTCCAATTGCAATATTTACCAGGCTTGAAATCAATTTATTAATTTATACATAATAAAACAAACATATTGAGCCTAAGGTCATAAATTTAACAATAAGCTTATGCCAAGTCTTAGGTTTTAAATAACAAAAAATGGCCACTCCGATATCACTCGAAGTGGCCATTTCCATTTTTAGCAGTTTAGACTAAAAATACAAGTACATCATTGCTGCTATCGTCAAAGCACCCATCACTAATAATAAAGCTGCAGGAATGTACCAAGTGTGCAATTTCTTGCCTTTAATGTTGTAAGTCTTCAAACTGTAGTTTTTCAACTCAGCAGTATTTGTCAACTCCTTTCTAGCTCCAGCCAAAAATGTGCGAGGACGTAAAGTCTCATAAGCTGTTTTTTTCAAAGACATAATAGCCATAATCAAAAATTTAAGGGTTAACAATTAATTTGTAAATGATTCGAAATGAAATATCATTTGTCCCATCATCTATGTATAAATTATTGCTAATTCCACAGAATTGCAGATTTTGTCGACAAAAACTCATAAAAATAAGAGGGATGTAATTTTTCAGAAATTATCTTTACCAAAAATATTCTCTTATGAAATCAGGCTTTCAAACTTACCTTGAATTAGGCTTTCAACACATCACTGACTTAGATGGTTACGACCACATTTTATTCATCGTAGCACTTTGTGCAATTTATACCTTGAAGGAATGGCGAAAAGTGGCTATACTAGTTACTGCCTTTACCATAGGCCACTCTGTAACCTTAGCGCTTGCAGCATTAGAGATCATTCCTATCCCTGCCGCTACGATTGAGTTTTTGATTCCTGTTACGATTGTGATTACTGCAGTTTATAATGTAACGATTCATAAAATGGATGGTAGTGCTTCTAATGCTACCTTCAATCGTCGCTTAAATATGAATTATATTTTTGCGCTTGTTTTTGGACTAATTCATGGACTTGGCTTCTCCAACTTTTTACGTTCTATGCTTATGCCAGGGCAAGAAGATCAATTAGTCATGCAGTTACTTTCTTTCAATATTGGTGTTGAACTAGGACAATTAACTATTGTAGCTGTTATTTTGTTTATTGCATATATCGTAATGAATCCATTACGGGTTAAACAAAGAGAGTGGAATGTATTCGTTTCAGGTGCTGCAGCAGGTATTGCCTTAATTATGGCTTTGGAACGTATCCCTTTCTAATCTATCATGATCCATTGAAAGAATAATTATATATACAGTATTATATACTTAAGTAGTTGCTCTTTTGTAATAAGGAGTAATTGATTTCATGAAGCCTATCAAGACGATCACCTTATATACTAGCAACAGCATGCCAAAGTACTTTATTGAATGAAGCAGCTCAAATTAAAAAATATAAAAATCAAAATGATGAATATAAGTAGTCTATTTTCTTTCCTTTTCTTATTTAGCGTTCCGCAAATGGGTTCATCTGCCTTTACGGCAAATGAGTTTCAAACCGCAGTTTTACATAAGTATCATTTGAGCAAAACTTTAATCGAGTACAACGAGAAAGAACAGGCCATTCAAATCAGTATGCACTTATTTATTGATGACCTTGAAGAAACCCTGCGATATAAAGGAATAGATAAACTGTTTATTTGCACTAAAAAGGAATCAGCGGATGCTGAAATACGAATAGCAGAATATATCTCCCAGAACTTCCAATTAACCATTAATGATGAGATCGTAAAATGGGATTTTCTTGGGAAAGAAGCATCAGAAGATTTGATTGGAGTATGGTGTTACTTAGAGATCAAAGATGTTAAAGAATTGAAAAGCCTTGGCGTATCTAACAAACTTTTATTAGAAGTATTTGAGGATCAAAAAAACATTACTCAGATATCAGGTCCACAGAACAAAGGAGGCTATTTCATTTTTCAAAAAGGACAATATATTGACGAAGTTCAGTTCTAATTTTACATCCTTATGAATAGAATACTTAAAAAAATATTCATTTTACCGATTCGGTTTTATCAATATGCTATTTCGCCCTTATTGGGTCCGAAATGCCGTTTTCAACCTACTTGTTCTCATTATATGGTACATGCGATCGAAGAATGGGGTATAATCAAAGGCCTATGGATGGGTTTGAAAAGAATTGGTAAATGCCACCCATGGGGTCCACATGGATATGACCCTGTTCCGAAGAATCCTAAAAAAGTAAAACATGATCATTAGACCAAGAAGGAATCGTCAGAGTGCAGCTATCAGAGAATTAGCACAGGAGACTCATTTAAATGCAGGACATTTAGTCCAGCCAATTTTTTTGGTAGATGGACACGATATAAAGCAGGAGATCCCTTCGCTTCCTGGTAGCTTTCGTCTTTCAATAGATCATGTTTTCACGGAAGTGGAAGAATGTATGCAACATGGTGTGAAGAGTTTTATCATGTTTCCAGCAGTACCAGAAGACTTAAAAGATAAAGAGGCTACTTACAGTTATGCTGCTGATAATTTCTATTTGAAAGCGGCATTAGAAATAAAAGCTAGATTCCCAGAATGTTGTTTGATTAGTGACGTAGCTATGGATCCTTACAGCTCAGACGGTCACGATGGATATGTGGAGAATGGAGAAATTTTGAATGATCGTACCCTACCTATATTAGCAAAAATGTCGGTAGCACAAGCGGAAGCAGGCTTTGATATACTTGGTCCTTCTGATATGATGGATGGCAGGGTGTTAGCTATGCGCAATGCCCTAGATGCTGCCGGATTTACGAAGACAGGAATCATGTCTTACACAGCTAAATATGCTAGTGCCTTTTATGGTCCTTTCCGTGATGCATTGGATTCTGCACCAAAAGCAGGCGATAAGAAGACTTACCAAATGAACCCTGCTAATAAGAAAGAGGCATTGATCGAAGCGCAGTTAGATGCGGCTGAAGGTGCGGACTTTTTGATGGTCAAACCTGCACTTAATTATTTGGATGTTATTGCTTTGCTCAAATCAAATAGTAACTTACCAATTGCTGCTTACCATGTAAGTGGCGAGTGTGCTATGCTACTTGCTGCTTGTCGCAATGGTTGGTTGGATTACGATAAGGCCATGCCTGAGACCTTACTCAGCTTGCGCCGAGCAGGAACAGATGTGATTATCACTTATTTTGCGAAAGATTTTGCGAAGCGTTTTGGTTCTATTTAATTCACTGCTTATGAAGTGGGTTGACTTCATCTAAACTTTGAGGAAACGTTTTTTAACTACTTCGCTGCTTTAACTGGAGTCTAAGAATAAATTCGTGGAAATTTGAACGGCCCGAGGCACGTTGGTGCCGTTCACCCACAATGAAGTTCGTTAGCTGATTACTGAAGAATAACTTCTTTTTCTTCAACCATTTTTCTGATATTAATNAGTGCATAGCGCATACGACCAAGTGCCGTATTGATACTAACACGTGTAAGCTTTGCAATTTCTTTAAAGCTCATATCTGCATAGTGGCGCAGGATAACCACCTCTCTTTGCTCAGGAGGAAGCATATCTACTAACTTTCGCACTTTGTCATGTGTTTGACTCTTGATAATACGCTGTTCTGCGTTATCATCAGATATCTGTAACACATCAAAAATATCGAACTCTTCTGTTGGTGAAACTTTTGGACGGCGTTTAGCGCGTCGGAAATAATCAACACACATATTGTAGGATATACGCATTGCCCACTGAAGGAATTTTCCTTCATGGTTATACTTTCCTTTGCGAAGTGTGTCAATGATTTTGATAAATACTTCTTGGAAGATATCTTCTGCTAAGCTCTGATCCTTAACAAAAAGATAGATAGAAGTATAAATTTTTTGTTTGTGTCGGCTAAGAAGCTCTTCAAATGCTCTTTCATTGCCATCGAGGTAACTTGCGATCAATTGTTGATCATTAAGCGGCGTAACTTGCATACCTAAATAATTTAATAATTGTGGGATTCAAAAATATTTAGTGTAAAAGTTACCTTCGATAAAAATGTATTTGTTTAAAGAATAATAAAGAGATTTTCTTAGTTACGTCACTAATATAAGCGCAAAACCCTCTTGAAAACAAGTTTGCAGCCCCTTTTTTTTAAATATTAACATATTTTTAACGACTCAAATAAAATAAAATTCTTGCATTTTGATTGGTAAGGGGCCATTTAATCGGTAAATGTTATCGTTTCCTCTTTTTATCCTCCCGTATCCTATTTAGTATTTCTTTTAGCATTCCTAGTATTTGGTTTTGTCCATTTTATTACGGTATAATTTAAAGCTATGAAAACACATTGATTTAAAGTATTCTTTTATCCAACTTATTGTTTCTTTAATTGTTCTCATAACTCACCTTTATTAAAAGGCAAAAAGATTATCCCTTAACACTAGTTTCGGGAATCTTATACTAGTTTTGCATTTTTTGATTCGCATAAGTGGCTAGGCAAAATTGCTTATACTATAAATTTCTTAGCCTACTTACTTAATTAGCTGGAATGGCAAAAAATAAAGCGCAGGCGGCTTTGGTTGAGCCTACTAAGGAAAGTTTAAAAGAAGGAATTTTCATTAAAGGAGCTCGAGCTAATAACTTAAAAAACATTGACTTAGTCATCCCTAAGAACCAATTAGTAGTAGTTACGGGAGTTTCTGGTTCTGGAAAGTCTTCCATTACAATGGAAACGCTATTTGCCGAAGGTCAAAGAAGGTATGTAGAAAGTCTTTCTTCCTATGCTCGCCAGTTTTTGATGCGCATGAAAAAGCCAGAGGTAGACTACATCAAGGGAATCTGTCCGGCTATTGCCATTGAGCAAAAGGTAAGTACGCGTAATGCTCGTTCTACCGTAGGTACATTGACAGAAGTTTATGATTTCCTACGCCTTTTATATGCTAGAGTTGGAAAAACCTACTCTCCCATTACGGGAGCGGAAGTTAAGAGACATGAAGTATCAGACGTTACAGATTACATTCAATCCTTAGATGAAGGTACGAAAGTGCAGCTCTTCATCCCTATCCAGAAAAAATACTTAGACCGCACACTTGAGCAAGAATTAAGTCTGCTCTTGCAAAAAGGTTACACTCGAATAATGATAGGCGATCAATTGGAAAGAATCGATGATTTGCTGGAGAGCAAAGATAAATCACTCAAAAAGAAAATTGCCGATATAGATCGTACAAAGCATCGAGTATTGATCGATCGCTTTATCGTAAGAAAGGAAGATGAAGAAAATCTAAAACGTATTGCTGATTCTGTACAAACAGCATTTTACGAAAGTGAAGGAGATGCGATCATAGAAGTTCCTGGTAAAGCCCCTGTAGCCTATAATAATAGGTTCGAACTGGATGGAATGACATTTGTCGATCCTACTCCACACCTTTTCAACTTCAATAATCCGTTTGGTGCTTGTCCAAGCTGTGAAGGTTTCGGACAAGTTATGGGGATTGATGAAAATAAAGTAGTACCCGATAAGTCATTATCCGTCTATGAAAAGGCAATTGCTTGCTGGAAAGGGGAAAAATATGGCCTGTGGCTAGAACGACTGATTCGCAATGCTCACCATTTTGATTTTCCGATTCATCGTCCTTATCAAGATTTGACGAAAAAGGAAAGACGACTACTTTGGAAAGGCAATAAATACTTTGATGGGATCAATGATTTCTTTAATGAATTAGAGGAAAAGACTTATAAAATACAGAATAGAGTAATGCTCGCTCGCTATCGCGGAAAAACGAAGTGTCCGACTTGTGATGGTAGCCGCTTACGCGAAGAAGCGACTTACGTCAAAATTGCAGGCAGAGACATTACAGAGCTGGTCGATCAACCTATCGATGAATTGTTGAACTGGTTTAATCAGATAGAACTGAATGATTTCGATGAGAAAGTAGCCAAAAGATTACTTCTTGAAATTCGCAATCGCTTATCTTTTATGTGTAAAGTAGGGCTTGGCTACCTGACCCTAGGAAGACTTTCGGCTACTCTAAGTGGTGGAGAGACCCAAAGGATTAATTTGACACGAACGTTAGGAAGTAATCTGACAAGTTCGATGTATATCTTGGACGAGCCCAGCATTGGATTACATCCAAAAGATACTAATCGCTTAGTAGAAGTTCTCCGCTCTCTTCGTGATTTGGGGAATACTGTAATCGTTGTGGAGCATGAAGAAGATATTATAAAAAATGCGGATTACCTGATTGATATTGGGCCACATGCAGGTATTCATGGTGGGCATGTCGTATTTGCAGGGTCTTATGAAAATATTTATGAAGAGGCCACTGAAAGCCTTACGACCAAATACATGAGTGGAAAAATGGCAATTCCGCTTCCAGCAAGTAGAAGAAGTTTTACGAAAAGTATTTGGATAAAGGGAGCAAAACAACATAATTTAAAAAATGTAGATGCTCAGTTTCCTATTAACACCCTTACTGTTGTTACAGGTGTTTCGGGTTCTGGAAAAACAACCCTTGTAAAACAAATTCTCTACCCTGCTCTTAAAAAGCATTTTGGCGAAAGCTATTCCAAATCGCCGGGGGTACACGAATCACTAAAAGGTGATTTAAATGGTATCACACAAGTAGAAATGATCAACCAAAATCCCATTGGAAAATCATCTCGTTCCAACCCTGTGACTTACGTCAAAGCCTACGACGCTATTCGCTCTTTGATGTCTAATATGCAACTCTCCAAGATCCGTGGCTTTAAGCCAAAACATTTTTCTTTCAATGTGGATGGTGGACGTTGCGACAGCTGCAAAGGGGAAGGTGAACAAGTAATAGAAATGCAGTTTCTCGCCGATATTCGACTAGAATGCGAAGAGTGTAAAGGGAAACGCTTTAAGCAAGAGGTCTTAGATGTTTTGTATAAAGGAAAAAATATTTCTGATATTCTTAATCTAAGTATTGAAGAAGCAATTGAGTTTTTTGCAGATGCTAAAGAGGTAGTCAATAAATTACGTCCATTAAAAGATGTAGGATTAGGCTATGTAAAATTAGGTCAATCTTCCAGCACCCTATCAGGTGGAGAAGCACAAAGGGTAAAATTAGCCTCTTTTTTAGGTAAGGAAAGATCAACAGAAAAGATACTGTTCATCTTTGATGAACCTACTACAGGTTTGCACTTTCACGATATACAAAAATTATTGACTGCCCTTAATGCACTTGTCGAAAAAGGTCATACAGTAGTGGTCGTAGAGCATAATATGGAGGTCATCAAATCAGCTGACTGGATCATTGACTTAGGTCCTAATGGTGGGAAAGAAGGAGGCAATCTGGTATTTCAAGGAAAACCTGAAGACTTAGTAAAGGTCAAAGCATCCCATACGGGGCAATACTTAAAAGAAAAGTTAGACGCATAAAAAAGTCTGCTCAAAGATTGAGCAGGCTTTTTTTATTGCTGATGATATGACCCTTTAGTTAAAAGGATCACCAAATTTTTCAGCTGTAAGGAAGGTATTGTCTGTAAGGGTTTCTAAAAATGCAACCAAGGCTTGTTTCTCTTCATCGGTAAAATTCATTTTTAGTGGTTCACTAGAATTGGAAGGATCACGAAGACGGAAGTCTAAGTTTTCACTCATTTGAATGCCAGAGCTATAATGATCAATTACGTCATATAGTGTTTCGAAACGACCATCATGCATGTAAGGCCCCGTTAAAGCGATATTACGTAAGAAAGGTATCTTAAACTTGCCATCATCAAATGAACGGCCTGTTATAGCGCCTACTCCAAGATCGGTGTAAACGGCATCCAACCCGTTATTGGCAATGGTTTCAGAGTTACGAGACATATCATTACCGTGACAAACACCACAATTATCAAGAAACAACTGTTTACCGATATTTTCTTGATTGCTAAAATTGTTAAATCCTTGGAATACGTTTAATCGCCTATCCATTCCCTCATCAAATTTAGAATCAACCGAAAGCATTGAGTTTACAAACTCCTGTAAAGCCTCTGAAATACGATTAGCATTGATATTTTCATCACCGTAAACCTTACGGAATAAAATACGATAATAATCTTCTTGGCTCAGCTTCGTCACTAATTCATTTAGATCCATTCCCATTTCGATATCATCCTCAATGGTCAATAAAGATTGCTGGCTAATAGAATGTGCCCTTTCATCCCAGAAGAAGAAAGCACGCGCTTGCGCAAAGTTATTTGCAGAACCATAAGAAGATTCAAAGTTGGCTACTGAACCTAGAGCCAAAGAATTACGAAGTGTTTTTTGACTATTAAATCCTTCACTAAAATCAACATCATCGGAAAATGCCAAATTTTGACGGTGGCAAGACTCACACGAAACTGTATTATTCGCAGATAATTTTTTATCATAAAAAAGAACACGACCTAATGTAGCCTTAACGTTTGAAATATTGGGCGGGATCATCCCTAAATCACGCATATGCCGAGGCAACTCGACTCTATAGTCAATCAAATCCTTTGGAAGGCTTAAATCTTGTGTGATGGTTCTGTACTCTTCATCTGTATAATGATAAGTTCTTATCGTCACATTATCTTTCAAACAAGCTGTGAAAGATACCATCAAGACCAGCATAACTATTATAAAAGATGATGTTTTGGTTTTCATAAGATAAGGTTTGATCGGATAATTCGTGTTTATTATAAAACTATTTATTTATTACTGCAATCACAAATATATCTAGTAAATTTCATGACTTTTTCATGACAATTAACATTTTGGTAAAGAGTGTGCCATTGGGATGCACCTAATTAAAAATTATTACCTTCGCAGCATGTAAGACGGTATAATTAGATCTTACAGAATTCATACAACACAAAACCATATATCTATGAAATTACTTGAGGGCAAAGTAGCTTTAGTAACAGGTGGTTCGAGAGGGATTGGTGCAGCCATCGTTCAGCGATTTGCAGAGCAAGGAGCGCATGTCGCTTTTACCTACAGATCTTCAGCAGAACAAGCATTAAGTATTGAGGCATCTTTGAAAGAATTAGGTGTAAAAGCGAAAGCTTATCAATCAGATGCAAGTTCATTTCAACAGTCAGAGGAGCTGGTAAAAGCTGTTTTAGAAGACTTTGGCAAAATTGATGTTTTGGTAAATAATGCTGGAATAACTAGAGATACGCTCATGCTCAGAATGACGGAAGAACAATGGGATCAGGTTATTCAAACTAACTTAAAGTCCATTTTTAATTTAACCAAGCATGTATTACGCCCTATGATGAAAAACCGTGGAGGTTCTATCATCAATATGAGTTCTATTGTAGGTATGACTGGTAATGCAGGTCAAGCTAATTACGCTGCTTCTAAAGCAGGCATCTTTGGATTTACGAAATCAATAGCTCAGGAAATGGGCTCAAGAAATATTCGCTGTAATGCCATTGCTCCTGGATTTATCGAAACAGATATGACTGATCAACTCGATGAAAAAACAAAGGAAAATTATCTTGGGAATATTCCTTTAAAGCGTTTAGGAAAAGCAACTGAAATTGCCGATGCTTGTGTTTTCTTAGGCTCTGACCTATCATCCTATGTTTCAGGTCAGACACTTAGCGTTTGTGGAGCATTAAATTGTTAATATAAACCTTGAAATTTTGGATGTAGCCGAAAATCTACATCCAAAATCTACTCCTATATTTTACGCTCTTGGCTAATTATATTTATTGTATTCCAGCTACCAAAAGCATTACCTATTGTTATGAGCCGTTTGATTTCTACTTGGCTTTTTTTATTTTTGTAAGGACAAGTGACTTAGCTTGAACAGTATCTTTATTCACATCTTGGATTAAATCTAGAAGAGCAAACACACCACATTTAGAAGATAAA
This sequence comes from Saprospiraceae bacterium, assembly GCA_022448955.1. Classification (GTDB taxonomy): domain Bacteria; phylum Bacteroidota; class Bacteroidia; order Chitinophagales; family Saprospiraceae; genus JALEHC01. Next base: position 4,807 of record JAKVCU010000045.1, on the reverse strand, counting down.
CAAATTTAAACCTATGTATAATGCTTAGTCATTATATGTTCACCTTTTTATTAAACCATAAGAGTTCTATTATCATGAGTCAAAAGTATATTCTAATATTAAGCTTTGCATTCATTACGACCTCGATATTTGGTCAATTAAGTGAAAGTCCTCTCCATTTAGTTTTACAGAAAAAACAGCAGAACACTAAATTTGAGGAAAGTGATCTACTTCAAATTAGTACAATATCGAAAGCCGTTGAAAGCCTTGGAGAAGAAAATGCAATGCATGAAGTCCTTCGTATCAACTCAAACCAGAGGAGCACCATCTTGAATGAAAAGCCTGATGCCATCTCAATTATGCTTCCTTTCCAAGGAACCGAACGCGAGGTACTTCTGGTAAAAACCAATTTATTTTCTGATGACTTCCAAGTTACGGAAAGTGCAACTAACCGACCTGTTGATGTAGATTTGGGGGTGCACTATCGAGGAATCATAGCAGATGATAAAACATCTATCGCTGCACTAAGCATTTATAAAGATGAACTCATCGGCTTATTTAGCGATAGCCAGAATGGAAACCTTGTTCTTGGTAAACTTGAGGGGGCTAATTGGATTAATGGCGAACATGTCATTTATGATGATGCTAATATTCTTGATAATTTTGAATTAGACTGTGGAACAGAAGATGGAGGTATTGGATATACTCGCGAGGAATTGCAGAATAATAATGGCCGTGCATTAAGTGATTGTGTCCGCTTTTATTTTGAAGTAGATAATGATATCACTAATAGTAAAGGTGGTACATCTGGGGCTACGAATTTCGTGACAGGAATGTACAATCAAGTGGCAGCCATTTATAGCAATGAAAATATTAATCCTGTCATATCCGAAATTTTTGTATAGACTACAAATAGTCCATACAATTCAAGTACTTCTGGTGGCATGCTGTCACAATTTCAAAACTTCAGAACGAATTGGAATGGGGATTTAGCACAGCTACTTTCGTATAAAGCTAGTGGTGGTATTGCTGCTGGCTTCAATGGTATTTGTAATACTAATCGTGCTGCAAGTATGACCTTCAGCAGTATCAATCAAAACTATAATAACTTCCCTAATTACTCATGGAATATTATGGTGATCAGTCATGAGTTTGGACATGTATTTGGCTCCCGCCACACGCATGCCTGTGTTTGGAATGGAAATAACACAGCTATTGATGGATGCTCTGGAAATACAGAGGGTTCTTGTTCCCTTCCAGGTATTCCTTCCCAAGGCGGTACGATCATGTCTTATTGTCATATAACGGGTGTAGGGATTAACTTCAATGAAGGCTTTGGCCCTCAACCTGGAAATGTGATCCGCAATCGGGTGGATAATGGAGATTGTTTGGTAGCTTGTGGCCCTCCAACTTGTGATGATGGCATCCAAAATGGTGACGAAACTGGGGTGGATTGTGGTGGCCCAGACTGTCCAGCTTGCCCAACTTGTGATGATGGCATCCAAAATGGTGATGAAACAGGAGTAGATTGTGGTGGCCCAGACTGCGCCCCTTGTCCATGTTTTGAAAATGAGCTCTTATTAACTATCTTATTAGATAATTATCCAGAAGAAACCACCTGGGATATCAAAGATGATAATGGCACTGTAATGGCTTCAGGTGGTGCCTATGGTAGTTTGCCTGATGGCTCAACTGTAGTTGAAAATATCTGCTTACCTGACGGTTGCTTTGATTTTACAATTTATGATTCATTTGGTGATGGTATTTGTTGCTCTTATGGTGTTGGTAACTATGTACTTACAGAAATAGATGGTACTGTCTTGGCATCAGGTGGTGCATTTGGTTCCCAAGAAATCACAAATTTCTGCATTAGTAATGATCCTCCACCGTCAGCCTGTACAGATCTAGAATTAACCATTAATCTAGATTTTTTGCCGATGCAAACAACTTGGAACATCACTGATAGCAATGGAAATACCATTTTTTCTGGAGGCCCCTACTCTGATCAAAATGGAGTTGTAATTGAATCCCTATGCCTAAATGATGGCTGTTATACTTTCACCATTTTCGATTCTGGAAATAACGGATTATGCTGTAGAGCAGGTAATGGTAATTACTCTTTAGTGAACACACTAAATGGAGAACTATTAGCTTCTGGCTCTGATTTTGATAGCTCAGAAAGTACTAGCTTCTGCTTAAATGATAACCCACCTGACCCAACTTGTGATGATGGCATCCAAAACGGTGATGAAACAGGAGTTGACTGTGGTGGTACTGTTTGTCCTCCTTGTAACACTTGTGATGATGGCATCCAAAACGGTGATGAAACAGGAGTTGACTGTGGTGGTACTGTTTGTCCTCCTTGTAACACTTGTAATGATGGTATTCAAAATGGTGATGAAGAAGGTGTAGACTGTGGTGGCTCATGCCCCAACGTATGCCCAACTTGTGATGATGGTATACAAAACGGTGATGAAGAAGGTGTAGACTGTGGCGGCTCTAACTGTCCTCCATGTGATTCTGGATGTCCAACAATCGACGATGAAGACTTTGAAATTAACTTAGGNATTTGGAATGATGGCGGTTCTGACTGTCATCGAAATGNTGCAGATGCTATTTACGCCTTTAGTGGAAACTACTGCGTGCGTTTACGTGATAATACTTCATCTTCTAATATGACAACTGATCCATTAGATTTGAGTTCTTATGATGAAATCGTTGTAGACTTCACCTATATTACTCGTAGTATGGAAAATGGAGAAGATTTCTGGCTACAGATTTCTACAAATGGTAATACCTATACTACTGTAAAATCTTATGTTTCTAATGTAGATTTCTCTAATGATGTAAGAGAATTCGATCAAGTAACCATTCCTGGTCCATTTACATCAAATACGACTATTCGTTTCCGTTGTGATGCATCCAACAACTCTGACTGGGTTTACATCGATGATGTGAAAATTTCAGAGTCATGTAATGGAAATGATCTTATCGGAGGGACAATAAACAAAAATATAATAGAAGTTGAAAATGCTGAAATTTGGACAGCACCAATTTCTAACTTTAACCTCTTCCCTAATCCGACTAGCGATAAGTTAAATATCCGCTTTACCCTAGGGGAAACCACACCAGTACAGATTGTAGTTAGTGATATGAATGGAAAAATGATGAGTAATGAACAATATGACGGAGATCAAGGAAATCAAGAAAGAAGAATTGATGTGCAATCCTTAGAGTCTGGTATATACTTCTTATATGTCATTACAGCAAAAGAAAAAATCGCTAAAAAATTCGTAGTGACGAAACAATAAAATAAAGAGCGACTACCCTTTAAATATGCAGCTTTGAAGCCCAATTTACAAGTTCGTAAATTGGGCTTTTTTATTTTTTTCACTAAATGAAATGTGTCCTTTTCCTAAAAATATGAAATAATATTTTGCATTTTAGAAAACATTAAGATATATTTAACACGAAATTAAGTAAACACGATTCTTTCCTAATTAAATAGATTAAAAGTAAACCTGCCCGACATCAAGATTTGCTTGTCAAAAGCACTTGCAACACTAACAGTTTCGAGAATAATTACAAGTACCACTATTAATACAATATTCACTGGCTACGACTTTTATATTAATATGCTGATGAAAGCTTTCATCAATCAGGATATCCTGTGATGGTGAAAATGAATTTTTCTTCTACTATTAGTATTTGTCGACTCTACATTACATTAGTTAGTGGAGGGAATTGTATGTAACACGCTGACTCAAAAGCAATAAATACTCAACAAAATAACAGTACTTCTACGTAGGATTTTCCCTTGTAGAGATAGAATTTTTATGCTAATTATTCAATTTTTCACCTATTAAAGTATTAAGATATGGATTGCTAAAGGACGTATTATTGTTAGTTTTCACTTATTAGTCTAACACTACACAGCCAATAAAAAGCATTGGTATGTGGTGGTATGTTTATGGCTCCATATTAAGTTTTTATTTAAAATTCACTTATTAAATTTTCTCATTAGTATGAAAAAATGCTTATTCTCACTTTTGGCCGTTTATGTTCTTATCACGGCCTTTGCTCAAAACAATCTTATTGCTCAATCAGATAACTATTATTGGGCAGACAAAGATCGAATAGAACTAACACCTAGTAGTACGCACTTTATTGTCACGGCAAATGATGCTAGCTTACTTACTCAAACTCAGCCTAAAAATGTAAAAAAATACGAAAGCTGGGAACACAAATCTTATGCAGTTGTAGAAGTATCTGATGATATCACCATACCTGAATTGATTGTAAATTTAGGTTTTGACACAGATGAAGTACAAATTAGTCCAGGTTTTGCCCTTTCTGATGGATTTATCATTTATCCAACTCAAACTATCGTAGCGCAACTTTTGGATGATAATAATGCTTCAGAAATGATTCGTTTAGTCAATCAATTTGGAGTGAAAAACATTACTGAAAAGTTTGGAACTTATAGAATTGAACTGAAAAGCCTCCATCAGGTCTTAGCAGCCGCTAACACTTTACACGAAAGTCGCTTATTCCAATTTGTACAACCTGATTTTTATGCACCAATTGAACGTTATCAAATAAATGACCCCCTATTTAGTCAACAGTTCCAGATGAATAATACTGGACAAACACTAGATGGTGTAACTGGTGCGAACGATGCAGACTGTAATGCACTAGAGGCTTGGGGAATCTCTCTAGGGTCTAGTAGTACTACTGTAGCTGTAATTGACGATGGAATGGAAGACCATGAAGATTTTAATAATAGCTCGGGGCAGAGTCGTTATACAGCAGGCTTCAGCCCAGCTAA
>JAKVCU010000044.1 GCA_022448955.1 Saprospiraceae bacterium | reverse complement strand
GATAACTTCGGATTCCGTTTCTTAGATGAAGGATCAATCACTTCAAGCTGGGACGGTGAAGCAACTGCTAATGACGTATTGTTCAGCTTAGTATTCCGCAGCAATGCAGATACACAGTTGAGCGAATTGTTGAGCGTAAGCTCTCGTTACACGAAAGCAGAAGCTTATAACACGAATGATGATCAGTTAGACGTAGCTATCGCATTCTCTGGCGCGACTGCAACTGCAGCATTTGAGTTGTACCAAAACACGCCTAACCCATTCAAGGGTGAGACAGTGGTTGGATTCAACTTGCCAGCTGAAATGAACGCTACAATCACAGTTCATGATGTAAGTGGTAAGACCTTGAAGTTGATCCGTGGTGACTTTGCAAAAGGTTACAACCAGATCAGACTGAACAGCAGCGAATTACCAGCTGTAGGTGTACTTTACTACACGCTTGAAACTGCTGACTTCACAGCTACTAAGAAGATGATTATTATTGAATAATCACGCTTTATAAAAACTTTGGGAGTAGCCTCGCACGAGGTTACTCCTATTTTTTTGTCCTGAACTGAAGAAATACTTATTGAATAGGTTTGGGATTAACTCAAAATTTAGTACCTTTCAGCTTAGAAATTAAGTGCTAGATATATAATCCCATGATATGAAATTTTTAGGAACTACAGCCCTAAGCTTAATACTATGTTGGCTGTTTTTAAAACCTCATTTGACCGCTCAAGTCTCTATTTTTGCTCCTACCGCTCAAGCAGATCCCTCAACAACTATTGAATTAGATGTAATTGTCACAGATTTCGCTAATATAGGAGGAATTAGTTTTTCGATGAATTGGAATCCTGAAATCTTAGAAATTCAGGGCATTGAGAACTTTGCGCTACCCGATATTAATCCGGGGCAAAACTATAATATAATTGGCGATGAGGGGCAGTTAGGGTTTTTATGGTTTGACTTGACCCTCAATGGGATATCTTTAGAAGACAGTACAACCTTTTTTACCTTATCATTCAATGTAATTGGAGAAATAGGTGATTCTACAGGCTTATCCTTTACTAGTAACCCAACGCCAATAGAAGTGTTAGATACAACTCCAGCCGTTTTGGATGCTAATTTTCAAGATGGATGGGTGAATATAAATGATCCAAACCAAGTAATATTTTATAATGCATCTGAGATTATTCAGGTAAGTAATGCATTTCCCAACCCCTTTAATGACTTCACCAGAATAGATATTGATCTAGAAGAATCATCAAATACTTTATTAGAAATTATTGATACTCAAGGAAAAACTGTTTACAGTGAATCCTATCAATTGATTCAAGGAAAGAATGAACTGATTCTAACAAAAGATAAGTTTTCTCTGCCAGGAGCTTATTTTGTTCAATTGAAATCAAGCAACTTTACAATTAGGCAAAAACTAATTGTTTTTTAGTTATACGATTTAAGCAGAATATTTTCTTTAACATCCCAAATTCCGAACATGATGAGTAAAATTTTTACTAATCTAATGTTCTGGGCTATGCTATTTATTAATTTAAACTTGTATGCCCATACAACATTCACGTCTATACCTTCCAAATCCGAAAAGGTAAAACGTAATTCCCATGAATATTTAATGGACGTCGCTTTTAACGTATCCAGCGGAACTGCTGTGAACGTGGGCGATCAAATATGTGTGGACGTAACTGTGGACAATTTCACAGATATATTAGCTGCACAATTTAGTGTAAACTATGACCCTAATTTTTTAGAGTATGTATCCATTGGCAACTTTGGGTTGCCAGGGTTAAATGAAAATGTGATGGGGCTACCAAGTGGCGGTACAAACCCTGGTGATATAACTGTTGCATGGACAGATCCTACTTTTGTAGGAGCAACTGTAAGCAATGGCACCTCATTATTTGAAATCTGTTTTACTACCCTAGCAGATGCTACTACAGATATAGAAGTAACTGGTATGCCAACGTCGATTCAAGTTATTGATGTGAACACTAGCATTATACCAACGACTCAAAATGCTGGAACTATAACTATCGGAAACGGTGGAAGTAATGGCGGTGGTGGTGGAACAGGAGATTTTACTTTCAGTGTATCAAGTGAAACGGCATCGAATGTGGGCGATCAGGTGTGTGTTGATGTGACTGTAGATAATTTTACAGATATATTAGCTGCACAGTTTAGTGTGAACTATGATCCTAACATTTTGGAGTATGTATCAGTTGGTAATTTTGGACTGAGTGGCTTAAACCAAAATGTAATGGGACTACCTGGAGGAGGTACAAATGCAGGTGATATCACAGTAGCATGGACAGACCCAACACTTGGTGGTATCACAGTAGCAGATGGTACGGTGTTATTTGAAATCTGTTTTAATAGTTTAGCGGAAGCTACTACAGATATTGAGATAACTAGCATGCCAACGTCGATTCAAGTTATTGATGTGAACACTAGCATTATACCAACGACTCAAAATGCTGGAACTATAACTATCGGAAACGGTGGAAGTAATGGCGGTGGTGGTGGAACAGGAGATTTTACTTTCAGTGTATCAAGTGAAACGGCATCGAATGTGGGCGATCAGGTGTGTGTTGATGTGACTGTAGATAATTTTACAGATATATTAGCTGCACAGTTTAGTGTGAACTATGATCCTAACATTTTGGAGTATGTATCAGTTGGTAATTTTGGACTGAGTGGCTTAAACCAAAATGTAATGGGACTACCTGGAGGAGGTACAAATGCAGGTGATATCACAGTAGCATGGACAGACCCAACACTTGGTGGTATCACAGTAGCAGATGGTACGGTGTTATTTGAAATCTGTTTTAATAGTTTAGCGGAAGCTACTACAGATATTGAGATAACTAGCATGCCAACGTCGATTCAAGTCATTGATGTGAATACTAGTATTGTACCAACGACTCAAAATACCGGAACTATAACTATCGGAAACGGTGGAGGTAATGGCGGTGGTGGCGGAACAGGAGATTTCACTTTTAATGTATCAAGTGAGATGGTGGCTAATGTAGGTGATCAGGTATGTGTAGATGTAACAGTAGATAACTTCACTAATGTATTAGCTGCACAATTTAGTATTGATTATGATGCATCGAGTTTGGAATATGTATCGGTTGGTAATTTTGGGTTGAGTGGATTGAACGAGAATGTGATGGGATTACCCGGAGGAGGTACAAATGCAGGCGATATAACAGTAGCATGGACCGATCCAACCCTAGGTGGTGTTACGGTATCAGATGGTACTGTATTATTTGAGATCTGCTTTACGACTTTATCATCAGGGACATCGACCGTAGCAGTTACAGGCTCACCGACAGCCATCCAGGTAATTGATTCGGGAAGTAATATTGTATCTACAGTACAGAATGATGGCACCGTAACCGTAAATGGCGGCGGCGGTGGAGGCGGAACAGGAGATTTCACTTTTAATGTATCAAGTGAGACGGTGGCTAATGTAGGTGATCAAGTATGTGTAGATGTAAGCGTAGATAACTTCACTGATATTGTAGCTATTCAATTCAGTATCGATTATGATCCTGCAATGTTGCAATATGTATCAGTAGGTAACTTTGGTTTACCAGGCTTAAATGAAAATGTAATGGGCTTGCCAAGTGGCGGTACGAACCCTGGCGATATCACAGTAGCATGGACAGAGCCAACATTATCAGGTGTAAGTGTTCCAGATGGGACGATTTTATTTGAAGTTTGCTTTACGACTCTAGCTACAGGAACCTCTAATGTAGATATTACAGGTTCACCAACATCTATTCAAGTCATTGATGGTCAGAATGACGTTGTACCTACTGTTCAGAATAATGGTACAGTAACTGTGAATGGCGGCGGTGGCGGAGGCACTGATGATTTCACTTTTGATGTTACTAGTGCAACAGCTAATAATACAGGCGATCAAGTTTGTATTGATATAACTGCTGATAATTTCACCGATATCATTGCTGCACAATTTAGTGTAAACTATGATCCAGCAATCATCGAATTTGTATCAGTAGGTAACTTTGGTTTACCAGGCTTAAATGAAAATGTAATGGCAACATTATCAGGTGTAAGTGTTCCAGATGGGACGATTTTATTTGAAGTTTGCTTTACGACTCTAGCTACAGGAACCTCTAATGTAGATATTACAGGTTCACCAACATCTATTCAAGTCATTGATGGTCAGAATGACGTTGTACCTACTGTTCAGAATAATGGTACAGTAACTGTGAATGGCGGCGGTGGCGGAGGCACTGATGATTTCACTTTTGATGTTACTAGTGCAACAGCTAATAATACAGGCGATCAAGTTTGTATTGATATAACTGCTGATAATTTCACCGATATCATTGCTGCACAATTTAGTGTAAACTATGATCCAGCAATCATCGAATTTGTATCAGTAGGTAACTTTGGTTTACCAGGCTTAAATGAAAATGTAATGGGCTTGCCAAGTGGTGGTACAACTCCCGGTGAGATTACAGTAGCATGGACCGATCCAACACTTGGTGGTGTAACGGTTGCCAATGGTACTGTTTTATTTGAAGTTTGTTTTATTGCACAAGCTAGTGGAACATCTCCTGTCAATGTTACAGGTACACCAACGTCTATTCAAGTCATTGATTCTGGCAATAGTATAGTACCAACAATGCAAAGCGGTGGTACAGTAACTGTAGTAGGAGGTAATCCTCCTCCGGTGAGTGATGATTTTACCTTAATCTTATCAGATGAGTTTACACCAAGTAGCGGTAGCTCAGTATGTTTAGAAGTTACTGCTTTGAATTTCACCGATATTGTTGGAATGCAATTTAGTATAAACTACAATCCCTCAAAGCTTACTTATGAATCTGTAGGTAATTTTGGTTTAGATGGTTTGAGTGAAAATGTTATGGGCTTACCAGGTATGGGAACCCAGCCTGGAACGATCACCGTTGCATGGACAGATCCGACTTTAGGTGGAGTTACAGTACCAGATAATTCAGTCTTATTTGAAGTTTGTTTCACGGCTGATTTGACATCAGGTACAACACCAGTTGAATTTTCTGATACTCCAACTCCTATTCAAATTTTAGATAGTGATGTAAGCCTAGTTCCAGCAGATATAGTGAATGGTTCCGTATCGATTGGAGATCCAAATAGTGTATTGGTTCTTGAAATTGATGATGCCACTGTTTGTGCAGATGATGGAGAGTTTTGTGTCAATGTTTCTGTAGAGAACTTTTCTGATATTGTAGGGATGCAATTCTCCATAATATACGATCCAACTGATTTAGATTATAGTTCAGTAGGTAATTTTGGTCTGGATGGATTGAATGAAAATGTTATGGGACTTCCAACCGGAGGTGCAGGTTCAACAAGTCCAGGTGTGATCACAGTAGCATGGACGGACCCAACACTTGGTGGTGTAACGGTGCCAGATGGGACAACTTTATTCCAAGTATGCTTTGATGCGCTTGGTACAGATGGAACTTCTTCTAATGTAGAGTTTTCTAATACACCAACTAGTATTCAGATCATAGATGGTAATACAACTCAGATTCCATTTAATGATTTGACAGGTGTGATTACTTTTGATTGTAATCAATTCTCTGCTCCAGTCATTGAAGAACCTGCAAGTATTGTTGGCAATGATTGTTTTGGAGATAATAATGGTAGCATTAGCATTAATATAAGTGGAGGTAGTGGAGACTTTTCATTCTTATGGAGTGGAGGTGCTGGAAATACAGCTACCATTACTAACTTAGTATCGGGTAATTATACCGTAACAGTCACAGATAATCAGTCAGGACAGACTGCAATAAAGACTTTCACAGTTCCTCTATCTGGAACTGCAATAACCATCAATTCAATTAATGTAACGGATATTATTTGTCCTGGAGAAAGTTCTGGAGCAATTAATGTAAATGCCTCTGGGGGCGCAGGCGCCCTTTCTTATTCATGGACACCAGTTCTTCCTGCTGTTCCTAATCCAGGAGGTTTATCAGCTGGAGCGTTCTATCGAGTAACGATAACAGATGAAAATGGTTGTACAGAGGTGTCGTCCTTTATTGAAGTAACGGAGCCTCCTATCATTAATTCGGGTGCAGTGGTTAGCAATATCCAGTGTGTAGGAGAAACAAATGGACAAATTAATTTAAGTCCAACAGGTGGTAGCAGTCCTCTTCAAATTGAATGGGATGGGTTACCAAACTTTGTGTTAACGCAAACTAACCTTAGTGCAGGAACCTATAATGTTACAATTACAGATAATAACAACTGTGAATTAGTTGAATCTTACATAGTAGAGGAACCAGCAGAAATATCCATTCAACCTCAGGTTCAAGACGTTTTGTGCGCGGGTGAAACGAATGGAAGTATCACATTAAATATTAGTGGGGGTACTGCAGCTACAGCTTATAATGTTATTTGGGGTAACAATGCATTGTCTGGTGCTCAGGTAGTCTCTTTGGCTGGGGGAACCTATGATGTAACTATTTCAGATGATAACAACTGTCAGATAACAGAATCTATTGATGTTGCTATACCTGCTCCTTTGGCGCTAAATTCTTCCGTTGAGGATGTGTTGTGTGCAGGAGAGAATTCAGGTATAATAACTTTAAATATTACAGGCGGTACTCCAAATCCAAGTTATAACATTGATTGGGGTGGGCCTTTACCTGATAATGAAGCGATCCAGACTAGCCTTCCGGCAAATACCTATCCTGTTACTGTTACCGATGCTAATGGTTGTATGGAATCAGAGAATATAGTGGTAGAGGAACCTAATAATGCTTTAGTGGTCACAGCTTCTATTGAAGGTGTCACTTGTGAAGGCGGGCCAACAGGAAGTATTAGTTTAAATATAACTGGAGGAACAGTTGCTAGTGATTATGATATAGATTGGGAGACATTGCCTGATGGCTTGATGATGCAAGAAAATCTTGAGTCAGGCGCATACACGGTGAGTGTGTCTGATGATAGTGGTTGTGTAACGACAGAATCCTTTATCGTAAATTCAGATGCTGCTATTTTTATAAACGGTGATGTAACAGATATTGCGTGTGCGGGCGAAAATACAGGTGAAATATCTATTACTGTTGCTGGAGGATCGCAGAGTTTTGATATTGCTTGGTCAGGTGTAGGAACTACTCCAACAGGTACCCAGCAGGCTGAATTATCAGGAGGTATCTATAATGTTACGGTTACTGATATACAGTCGGGTTGTGAAAAGATTGAATCGTTTACTGTTGTAGAGCCAGAAGAGTTAGCAGCAACTGCTGAAATTGGTAATGTGGATTGTTTTGGAAACGCAACGGGATCGATTATTTTAGACATAAGCGGAGGAACTGAGAATTATACGGTTGATTGGGCTAGTATAGATATTCCGCAAAATGAGTTAATGCCTTCTGACTTAGTTGCAGGAGTTTACGACTTGACCATCACAGATGCTAATGGATGTGAACTATCACAGAGTATTGATATCGAGCAGAGTAGTGAAATCATTATTGAGGCAGAGTTAGTCAATATTTCTTGTAATGGTGACGAAACAGGTTCGATTATTATTGATATTCAAGGGGGGACTCCATCGTATACAGAAGATTGGGAATCTTTAACTGATAATGAAACAGAGCAACTCAACCTTGCTGCCGGCATTTATAATCTTACGGTAATTGATTTAAATGGGTGTGAAGAAACTGTGAGTTTCGAATTAACTGAACCGGACCCAATTAATATTTCACAAAATATTGTGAACTATATAAATTCAGGGAATGATGGTTTAGTAGATATTTCGGTTGAAGGTGGGGTAGATCCATATGGATATCTATGGACAGGTCCAGCGATGTTTAGTAGTACACAACAGGATTTAACGAACCTGGATAATACTGGGGAATATTGCGTAACGATCACAGATGATAACTCCTGTATTCATGAGCAATGTTTCGATGTATTGAGAGCATTGGACTTTGGTATTGAGCAAATTCAATTCACTTGTGCAAACGAGTCAAATGGTTCAATCTCTTTAGAAATTATAGGAGGGCGGGAGCCATTTACCTTTGATTGGAGTGTAGCGGGTAGTGATGATTCCCCTATTTTAGAAGGAATATCAAATGGAACTTATAGCGTTACTGTTACAGATGCGGAGGGAACAACTATCACAGGATCTTTCGATGTAGGAGAATTTCCAGAATTCTTTGTCACGGAGTCCATCACTCCTGCTTTAGGGTTGATCAATAATACAAATGGAGCAATTAGTCTAGATCTTTCAGGCGGTGTAGAGCCTTTTGATGTACAATGGGATAATGGGATGAGTGGCGCCGAGATTAGTGGATTAATGGAAGGTACTTATTGTGCAATTATTACGGATGGAAATGGCTGTACCATTGAGGCGTGTTATGAAGTAGAATTTGTTTCTCTTCCGTTTATTATTGAAGAGTTGAATCCGATTGAAACGAACTGTTCTGGTGAAACAAACGGACGATTATTTATCACAACAGGAGGTGGTATTCCTCCTTATGAATTGACTATAAATATCAATGGTACAAATGTTATGTTTACCAGTCTAAATGGTGAATTTGAAGTAGAAGGCTTAGCTGCAGGTACTTATGATATTTCAATTGTAGACGGTAATGGCGATGTGCAAACTTCTCAAGAAGAAATTGTTGAACCGGATCCAATTACTGTAAATGTTACTGTCAGACACGATACAGAACTTACTGGACCTGGTAGTGGTTCTGGCCGAATAGACTTAGGAATAGTTGGCGGTACACCAGCGTATAATGTAATATGGTTAGGAACGGCCTTTCAGGGAGTATCGGCTATCAATCTAAATGCAGAGTTCTATACGCCTCGAATAACAGACAGTAGAGGGTGTGAAATAACACTTGATGAAATTGAAGTAGAGGAATTTGCAATAGACTTAGAGGGAACAGATGCCTTTTGTGCAGGTGATGAAAACGGTCTTATTGATCTGGTCATTACAGATGGGGATGCACCTTATACTTTCACTTGGACCAATCCAGATGGTTCTACAATTACAACGGAAGATTTAGAAAACATTCCTGCAGGTACCTATGAAGTAACCGTGACCGAAAGCTCTGGAAATACTCTAATAGAGTCGATTACTATCGGTACTCAGTCAAACTTGACTATTATGGCTGATGTGCTTTCTGACTATAATGGATTTGATGTAAGTTGTCTAGATGCCACAGATGGTCAAGTTTCTGCAAACGCTATATTCAATGGGACTGATTGTGATGATTGTTCTTTTGAGTGGGAATTGAATGGTAATTTGGAAAGCGTTGATGCAACGCTAACGGATGCTGCATCAGGAACATATACGATCATGGTTATTGATCCATTAGGATGTGAAAATATACAGGAGATCGAGTTAAGTGCTCCTCCACAAATGCAGCTTAACGCCAATATACAGGAAGTATCTTGTCCAGGCGAAGAAGATGGTGTCATTACTGTAACTGTTGTTGGTGGTGTAGGAGGCTTTTTTAATTATAATTGGAGTAATGGTGCTGCCAGTTTCCAAAATACGGACTTGGCTTCTGGAGTATATGCTCTAACTACAACAGATGCTAATGCTTGTACTGCGAGTACTTCTTTTGAAGTAGCTGAACCTATTGCTTTAGAGGTTTCTATTCAAACTGAAGAGGATAATGACCCTGATGCATGTAATGGTTCTATTTGGGCAGTAGTTAATGGAGGAAATCCTCCTTACAGCTATGATTGGAATGCCTTTGCAGTTGATCCAACTGTATCTTTGGTTGAAAACGTCTGCCCAGGTGGTGATTATGTTGTAACGGTTACGGACGTAAGGGGTTGTTCAGCTGTTGTAGGAAATATTATTGTTAGAGATGGATCTGTTGATTGTTTGGAAGAAAGAATTGTAATTACACCAGATGGTAATGGTTCGAATGATGAATTTATTATCAACTGTATTGAGGAATTACAAGACACTCACTTAGAAGTTTATAATAGGTGGGGACAGTTAGTGTTTGAGACAGATAATTATGATAATACATGGGAAGGTACTTCTCAGAACGGTGAGTTATTGCCAGAAGGGCCTTATTTCTTTGTATTGGACTATCGCGACAATGGTTCAGGAAATATGACACAGTTCCGTGGTTCATTAACCATCTTGAAAGAATAAACTTTTGATTAAGGATACCTTCCAATGGAGGGTATCCTATTTATATAATCCCTAGGCATGAGAGGTATCTTATTTTAATGCCAACAACCGATTTTAATTATGAAAAAAATACTTCTACTTCTAATAATATTTAGTGCTACCTTATCTCTATCTGCACAGGATGAGGCCATTTTTAATCAGTATCATCTTAATCCTATTTTGGTTAACCCTGCTTACGCAGGCTTCGAACGAACACCACGTAGTGGAGGTATTGGCCTAGAGGATCGGGATTTTTTGGATGTTCATTTATTACAAGCAAATTATAGTGGGCAATGGTCTGGCTTTGCAGGTGCGCCCAAAACTTATATGTTGTCGTATCACGGTCCAGTAGGTCGAACCTTTGGCCTAGGGGTAAGTGTAGGTACAGAAACAGCAGCACAGATACGTCGCTTCAAGGGACAATTGAATTATGCTTTCCGTTTTAGCATAAAAGATGTGAGATTTACCACAGGATTCTCTACTGAAATTCAACAAATGACTGTAGATAATGCTGTAACTGAAAATCCACTTAATGCACTTACGGATGATATTTTGGACGAGTTCCTAAATGGTAAGCGAGCATTTGATGCCTCTTTAGGTATCATGGCAGAAATTAAGCAGAATACTTTATTAGGTATTTCTTTTGCAAATTTGGTACGTGCGCGTTTGGATGATATCTCGGAGAATCAAGATGAATCTTTTTTTTCCTACTATACATTCTTTGCTAGGCATCGTTTCATAGTAGCTGGTCCTGATTTTGAATTGGTACCATCTATGATGATTAGGCAATTGCGAGATGCACCATTTCAAATTGACTTTAACTTAATGGCTAATTTTAGAGTTGGCGAAAATAAAGGTAACAAACTTGCTGCAGGGCTTTCTTATCGGTTTGGTGATCTTGGTATTCTCTTAGGATTTAATGTGTTCAATATTGATGTTTATTACGGATATGACGTTTCTTTCCGTCGATTCCAGAAATTTAACATGGGTTCACACGAAATTACTATCGCTTATAGGTTAACAAATGATAAAAGTAGTAGCAGTAGTCAAAAATAAAGATGTCCAATTACAATTGGTTTTGGAATGGCCTTTCTCTGACAAGGGGGAAAGGCTTTTTTTTTAAAAAAAATGATGTTTTTATAAATTTGAATCACAAACTGGCATGGTAATTGTTATTATAAGGTTGTATCAGAGAAAACAAAAATGAATGGACAGGAAAATTGAACATACTATGGTAAACCTAGGAAAAAGTAGACCTACTTTCTTTCTCGGTAAAGCTAGTTCGCTCTTATTCCTTAATTTTTAATTCTTTGTTTTATTTTGATTTGACATTCAATATTTGACTATAACAAAAGGCGAATGCTTTTTGATGGAATGTACGCTTAGTTTTGATAGCAGAGTAGAGATAGAATGAGAGAGCTAAGTTATAGATTTGAATTTTGGTGTAGTTATTATAGTTGAGCCTATCGTATTCCAACCGAATAGGAAGGAATATCCTCTCCCAAAATGGGAGAGGGAATAGGTTTTGAGCTTTAGCTACACTTACCCCCACTATTATAAGTGTACCCTTTTGGAGGTAGAAAATACTCCCCAAAAGGGTAATTTTTTTAGTCTATTTATCGATTCACCTTACTGATATACTAATAGCAAAAGGGTAATCGGTAAAAGCTACTGAGCAAAATATTGACTCTCTTAATTCGAAGAGCCAATTCCTCGATAGAGTATTCGTTTCCTTTAGCATTTAGAATTATCTATTATGAAAAGTCTAGATCAACATCTCTCCTCTATTTTTTCCATGAAAAGCTTTTCCAAAATCAAGCTTGTATATAATAATTATAAATAGTTTACCCGAAAATGTGCCTGCCGGTAGGCTGGGATTGGTACAATAAAATTCAGCCATAGGTAGACAGGTTTTTACGTTCGTTCAAAAATCGTGCGTAACTTTTCTCTCGTCAGTTTCTTATGATTTTCTAAGGGACAATTTTATTACACAAGCAATTTTGACTAGCCGCTTATATAAAAGATTAAAGATAAACTTTCCCTTACTTGAAACATAAGGATAACATGCTCGTATAAGAAGTAACTATCAGCCTAGAAGTATCGAATATGAGAAAGATTAGAAGTGCAGATGGTTATTGTAGTGACCTTATATTTATGGGCAATTATAAATTAAGGCGATTGGATTGTATGTGATTCGCAGGAACCGTTTTCAAGTTATACTTAAATCGGTTTTTGGGATGGCCTCTCTCCTAGGCAGACGGAGGGGGGCTTTTTTATTTTATTCAAATCATACATAATCAGGATAAGGGCACGTTTAAATTTTCTACTACTTGTAAAAAAAGCTTTGAGAACTATGGCATTCGATCAGAGTAGCTACTTTGCTCGCTAAGCTCCATCACCAATCCTTTGCTAAAACCCTGCCTTTGCCAGCAGGCAGGCTCAAATCGTTGTTCTTTTCTTTGAATACAATTAAGACCTACTCTAAATATCGTATAGCTTACCATCTACTTCCTACCATTCTAATTGGCATTATTTAAAAAAATATAACTAATCACACTGTAATCTAAATTAAGTTACATTTTAAAGGCGTCTTTTTACTCAGCTCTGCCTTGCGTACTCACCTTAATAGCTATGGCTATTATACTCCGCCGCGCCTTAAGCTGAGCAAAAATCAGCTGGTTTAAAATGGCAATAAACTTAAATTACTAAGTGTGATCTATTCTTTGCTATCAAGAGTACTTTTAATGAAAAGTATAATGCTAATCATTTCAACTATAATATTTCCTCCAAAAACTTAAGCTGTTGTTAAAATGTAGATTAATCGGTCTATGTTTAAATTCTTTACAGATGTCTGGTTATTACATAAGCATAGTGGTATTTTCTACTCTATCATGGTAAGATCTAAGTGTGTACAATACTGAAATAAATATCTAATTTTTAAATTTTCAGTAATGAGCGTTTACAAATTTTATTTACGCAGGAAATACATTACGGCTATCTATTATGTTGAATCATTGTTTTAAATAGCTGATTTTCAGATTTTTGTATTTATTTTCTCAGTTGATGGAATTTTTGGCATGGTTTTTTCTATACTATAAGTAAATATTGATTAATCAGATAAAGGTCAGATTAGCAATAGAGTAAAAAATAAATAAAAAAATATTTTATTTTATAAAATTTGAATTTTTGGCATGGTTTTTTCAATAATATAAGTAAGAAGGCGAATGAAAATATCGCTTTTAAACGAACATCTTAAAATAAAAACAGGTACATTTTAAAGTTCTGTTTTGGAAAAGATGAGAAGTAATTGCCGTTATTCTAATATAGCTTAGAATCATGTGTAATTGTGCTCTAAAAAGGTAAAAGGTCGATAGAAGACCTTGTTATACAAAACATACTAAAGGCGGTTAAAAGATCCGTCAAATGATAAGAAATCAGTTTTCCTATCATGAAAAAAACTACACAATTGTGGGCTTAGGAAAAGTAAATGTACTATGAGAAAATATTTTACTTTCCTTTTAACAACAAGTTTCCGTTTGTTGTTTTATTCCACAAATTTAGGTTGGGCAACCTTAAAATGTCATTTTTTAAACTAGTTGGAAGTAATGCTAGTCGTCATAAAAAGCGATTTATCATTAAGCGGCTACTCAAAATTGCTTGTATAATAAATTCGTCAGCTCAAAAATCGTAAGTAACTGACGATAGGTAAGTTACGCATGAATTTAGAACTGACTAAAAGAATTTATTATACCAATTTTATAGCCTAACTACTAAAGCAGATAGTTGGAAATAGTCTAGAGGTGTTGTGATGAAAGTGCATAGGTTGATTTTTTCTAACTAGTGCTAAAAAGGTGAAAGCCCAAAGTGAGCTAGTTTGTAGCTTAAAACAGCATAAAAATATTTGATTTTACTGACGCATTTTTTGCACGAAAGTGCTGCTATGTGTAAGCCATAGGTATGCCTTGTGGGCAACTATGGACAGGAAGTTTATTACCAAAAATTATAGATAACACATTAGGTTGGCCTATCTGTCATACAGGGGGGAGCCTATACTTTTACTAACATTTAACTACATCAAAAAATGAAAAACGTACAATTAACCCAGCAATGGGAACGAGAAAGCTATGCTTCGAATCAAGCAATTTCAAGCAAGAAAGTAAGATGGATGATTAAATTTGTATTACTTTTCACTTTATTTTTCACTTCTTTTATTATTGAGGGTGCTGCGCAATGTTCCATTTTTTGTAATG
>JAKVCU010000043.1 GCA_022448955.1 Saprospiraceae bacterium | reverse complement strand
CCAATCGCTATTTTTTTCGAATTTGGATCAAGACTATTACGAACTTCTACACCTGCAAAACCATTACCATTGACATTGGTGACTAATGCTTTAATGTAACCATCACCACAAAGTTCTTGGTAGATGAAGCTTTGACTATCAGAGATGTAAGGGAAGCTTGGAGAACAATCATCACTTGTTAAAGTGAAGGAATCTGTACTTGGATCAAATGAAGAATTATTATTACCATCGCAACCAATACCTCCATCATTTATCCACTCACAAAGAAGTCCATTGACTTGAGCATTAGCAGTACAACTTCCTTGATTACCGTTGTTATCTGTAACCGTCAATGTAATTGTATTATCTCCTGCATTCGAACAATCAAAAGTCGTAATATCCAAAGATAAGTCTGCAATACCACAGGCATCATTAGAACCATTATTAACATCTGCTGCTGCGATAGTTCCTGTTCCAGATGTATCTATCTCCACGATAATGTCTTGGCAAAGCGCTTCAGGTGCTTCATTATCCTCTACCGTTACTACGGCATCACAAGTTGATACATTATTACTATTATCTGTTACCGTTAGCGTTACTGTATTTGTTCCGACATTAGAACAGTCAAAGTCTGTTTGTGATAATACTAACGAAGCGATACCACAAATATCACTAGAGCCATTATCTACCGCTGCTGCAGTTGCCAATCCGTTACCTGCTATATCTAACTGTACCGTTACATTTTGACATAGTGCCTCTGGAGCTACATTGTCTTCTACCGTTACCACTGCATCACAAGTAGATACATTATTATTTACATCTGTTACTGTCAGTGTTACCGTATTTGCTCCTATATTTGAACAGTCAAAATCCGTCATATTTACAGATAAACTTGCAATACCACAGGCATCTGTTGAGCCCGCCTCTATATCCGTTGATACTATGTTTGCTAGTCCTGCATCATCTAGCTGTACGCTTATATTTTGGCATAAAGCGATAGGTGCTATATTATCTTCAATAGTTACAGTAGACATACAGGTAGCGATATTTCCATCGGTATTTTCGGCGGTCAATTCTACGATATTTGCCCCTACATCTGAACAACTAAATGAAGAGATATCTACAGATAGGCTTACTGATCCACAGGCATCTGATGATCCTGCATCTATATCACTAGCAACGATACTAGCTGATCCAGAGCCATCTAATTGAACGCTAATGTTTTGGCATAGTGCTTGGGGGTCGCTATTATCTTCAACTAGAACGATAGTAGTACATAAATCTGTATTGCCTCCTTGGTCTGTAACTGTTAGTGTTACCAGGTTTTCCGAAATATCGGAGCAATCAAAGCTGGATATGTCTATGGAAAGATCTGCAATTCCACAATTGTCGGTTGAGCCATTATTAATATCGGCTACAGTAATACTTACATTACCTGTTGCATCTAAAAGAAGCTCAAACTGAGGAGCACATAGGGCCTCAGGGGCTTCAATATCTTGCACTGTTACAATCGCATCACAAGAAGAGCTATTGCCACTGGCATCTGTTACAGTTAGGACAACATCGTTGTTACCCAAATTAGAACAATCGAAGTCTGTTATATCCACAGACAAATCTACTATTTCACAATTGTCAGTGGAACCTGCATCAAGATCAGCAGGCACGATACTAGCTATATTTGAAGCGTCTAATTGAATAGTGACATCTTGACATAAGGCTTCTGGGGTTTCATTATCCACTACCGTTGCTGTAAAGTCCTGCGTGCTTGTATTTCCATATACATCCGTTGCAAAAACTCTTACAATTGTAGATCCCACAGGTAGAATTGAACCATTCGGTGGATCGTAAGAAATAGATACGGAAGAACAATTATCTGACGCAGAGGAAGAGAAAAAAGGAACGGTTGCTTCACAAAGGCCCTGATCCGTATTGAATGATTGATCAAATACGCTAATTATAGGATCTTCCCTATCTTCCACTGTAATGGTAAAAGAACAAGTCTCCATATTCCCATCACTATCGCTAGCTTCGAAATCAAGTGTGTAAACACCTATACTAACTATATCGCCTTGAGTAACACCGCTAGTCTGCGTAAGAACAGGCGAGCACGTTGCATCATCATTACTTGAGACAATAGGATCCAAATAATCAATAGTGCCTTGGCATAAGCCTGGGTCTGTACCCACAACTTTATCGGGTGGACAAGATAGATTTAATGTACAAGGTGATGTACATGGCGAGGTTGCGAGAGAATAGGCATAAACTGAACCACTTACGAGGGCAGGATCATCATGAAAAGGTGCACCCATGACTAAATTATCTCCACTTATATCAACACTCCATGAAAATCTGTCATCGTTAGCACCATCCGAAGCCGTGATCTTTTGCTCATCAGTCCAAATTCCCATAGCATCTTTTTCATATACATAAGCGGAACCCGAATTACTACCATTATCATTATCGTCTATAGAATTCACTACTAAATAATCACCAAAAATACTTACAGATCTACCAAAAGTATCTCCATTTGACCCATCCGAGGCCATTAACTTTTGCTCATTTCCCCATACTCCCATCGCATCCTTTTCGTATACATATGCCGAGCCCGAGAAATTGCCACTATCGTCATCACCGGAGGCACCTGCTATCAAATAATTATCATATATGGCAACAGAAATTCCAAAATAATCAAAGTTAGCACCATCAGAAGTAGTAATCTTTTGCACATTACCCCACATTCCCATAGCATCTTTTTCATATATATAGATTGCACCAGAATCACCTCCATTGCTATCATTTCTTGATGACCCAACTACTAAATAGTCACCGTAAAGCCCTACTGCTATACCAAAGTCGTCATTTAACATGCCATCTGAAGGAGTAATCTTTTGCTCATTACCCCACACTCCCATAGCATCTTTTTCGTACACATATACAGCACCACTCGAAGTACCATTTCCGACATTGTCAAGAGAACCTACTGCAAGATAGTTACCAAAAAGTGCTATATCACAAGCAAATTCGTCGCTTGGTGAACCATCAGATGGAGTTATTTTTTGTTCGCTCCCCCAACTTCCCATGGCATCTTTCTTGTACAGATAAACTGCATTTATCTCTTTTGCACCCACTGCAGCATCAGTTCCAAATATATCTACAGCCCCACCAAACCTATCGTTACTTGTGCCATCAGATGCCAATACTTTTTGTGGATTTACAAAATCTCCATTCGAATCTTCGGAATAAAAATAAACTGCACCTGATAAGTTTCCGTTCTCATCATCTTCTTTCTTTCCAACTATAAGATCATCGGCTGAAACGGCAACAGCATCTCCAAAAAATTCGCCATTGGCATTATCATATCCAATCAGCTTTTGTTCATCTCTCCATTCAATTTCTTTTACTGTAACCGTTGACGTACACGATGAAGAATTACCATCACTATCTGTCACAATAAGGGTAACTGTGTTAGGTCCAACATCGGCACAATTAAAGTTATTCGGGAACGCAGCTAAACTAACTGATAAACCATAATCATTAGAACCCGCGTCAATATCAGCTCCAGTTATTTGGGCATTTCCAGTATCATCTAATCTGACTATTGCGTCTGAGCATAAGGCAATAGGTGCCCGATCGCTTATATCAATAACATTTAGGTCATAATTACCATTCGCTAATTCATTTCCTTTCAAGTAGATATAATACTCATCACTTAAAACTGAATTAAAGTAAATCGAAGAAAGACTAGCATCTGAAGAACAATCATCAGCATCATCATTGGAATCTACACAAACCAGACTACCACAAGAACCCGTATACAAACTGATTTCGGTATCAAAATCAGTACTACTGTTACAAGTAGTGACTAAATATTGGGTATCGTCACTGGATGTAAATGTATACCAAACACCCCCAGACCCTGTATTATCTACAGAAGAATTACAACTTTGAGGAGCTCCCAAGTCTGTTGCATTCCCCAATGCACCACTGGCCGTTCCTATTCCTTGTACTAATATTATATTTTCAGCATCCTGACAAAGGTTGTTGTCTGGAACATCGAGTTCATTTATTTGTATCTCAAAGTCACCAAACTCGGTTTGGTTACCTGATACATAAACAAAATATTCTGTATTCAATGCAGGATTTACTCTAAGTGTAGAGAAGGTCTGATTCAAAGAGCAAAAGACATCATCATCATTTCCATCAACACAATTAAAACTACCACAAGAACCCGTATAAACACTTAACTCTGTATCAAAGTTAGTATTTGGACTACATGTTGTTATTTCATAAAGATTGGTTCCAGAGCCAGTGAAGGTGTACCAGACCCCTCCAGACCCTGAGTTCTCTACATTCGGTCCACAAGGTGCTGGAGTACCGGCATTCGTTGCAAATAAGGTAGTTCCTAAGCTTGACCCACTTCCACCCGCGAGTACAATATTCTCTGCACTTCCACAAAGATTATTCGGAGGTAGATCAAGTTCGGTAATTGAAAGTTCAAAATTGCCCACTTGAGAACCATTTCCTGTTACGTAAATTAAGAATTGGTTAGTAAAAGGAGGATTGAAATAGACTGTTGAAGCCGATGCACCTACTCCAGAAGAACACGATCTGTCATCATTGCCGTCTCTGCAAAAAAGGGAATTACAATCTCCAGAAAAAACACTTACCTCGGTATCAAAATCTGTATCATTACTACAGGTGGTTATTATATACCTCTTTGAAGTGATGCCATCGAAACTATACCACACACCACCGGAGCCTGTATTTTCTACATTAATTCCGCAATCTGCTGGAGCGTCACTATTGCCTGCATTAATGGTCGTTCCGCTGACTATTGCCGAACTACCGACAAGAACAATATTCTCTGCATTTGCGCATAGATCGTTGGACGGCGCTTGGGCATTTGTTTCTCGAATTATTCCTAAGAATAAAAAATATACAAGTAAGGTAAGGCCAACTAAACTTTTGGAACTAACTAAATGAATATGAGACATGGTTTGTGTGTTGTGATGATTAATTGCAACTTATTAGGCAAAAATAAGCATAAGAACTATAAATATCCATATTTCCTGCTTATATCGAGAAGGTTGTTTGAGTTAGGCATTGAATTTATTGGAGGAGAGGTTAATGATTTATTGTTACATAATTTTTTAATTATATATAACAATCTAATAATCATTTTTTTATGGTTTTAATTTTTTGTGTCTATATAGTTTTATTTTGTCAAGTAAGTTGTTTTACTAGATAATGAAGGAATTTATATTTATTTTCTGCAAGGCTGACTAATTAAGTCTCTTTTATCATCTTCATAAATTCATGAACATAGTTTCTCCAAAAAAATGTTTTTGAAAAATTGATGAATTGATCTTTTACAAGTGCACGGTTGCGAAAACTGCAATATAATTTGGACATTGATTCCACTAATTCTATTTCGTCCAAAGGATCAAAGTACGTAGCAAGTTTTCCTCCTACTTCGGGTAAACTCGAACTATTTGAGCAAATGACTGCGGTGCCGCAAGAATAAGCTTCTAAAATGGGGAGGCCAAAACCTTCATAAATGGATGGGTAGATTAATGCAATTGAATGGGAATATAATACTCGTAGATCTTCTTTCGAAACCCGTCCGACAAATCTAATCTTCTTTCGAAATGGATGTTGTTCTAGAGCTTCGAAGAACTTTTCAGATTTCCATCCTTTTCCCCCAGCAATTACTAGAAAGGTTTCGGAGTTTACTAATTTGCAGTAGCGTTCAAAAGCTTTGAGTAATAGAACTAAATTTTTTCTTGGTTCAATAGTTCCAACTGATAGAAAAAAGGGGTAGTCCACACCAAATTTTTTTAAAACCTTAGGGGAATGATCTGGATAAAAAAAAGGATCACGTCCAGGGTAAATGACTTTGGTTTTAGGAGTTGTAAAGGGAAACTGCTTGTTGATATCTTTTTTTGAATGCTCGGAGACTGTTAAAATTTTGTCGGCTCTTCTCAAAATCCTTGGAAGGAATAGTTTTTGCAGGCTCCGTCCATAAAGGCGATGATACTGCGGAAAAAGTAAGGGGGTAAGATCATGAATAACTGTAATTCTCTTTATGGACGCGGGTAGATTGAAGGGGCCAAAATGAGCAGGTTCCACAACGGCCTTCACCTTTTGCCATCGACAGATAAGGGGTATAAGTACGAAAAGGCGGAAAGATGAGAAAAATGGGATATAGGGAAATATAGGAACGCCAATTTGCCTTACATTTGCTGAGAAACTCGGATCTTTCCTTTGTCGAATTAACACATACTCATTGATTTGATCGTATTGAATTAAGGCATTGACCATTCCTTTAGTATAAGTATGAACTCCGGCAGATTGGTTATCCAATGGATCGGCAAGAATGGCGATTTTCATTTTATGGTATTTTGTTTAATGAGTTTTTGATAAAGGTTCATATGTTGCTTAATGGTTTCAGACAGTAAAAAATGCTTTACTGGTAACTGCTTCCAATCCTTTTTTTTGGCTGAAATTAGTGCCTCGGCTAAAGCCTCTATACTTAGGGATTTCATTTCTATGAATGAGCCTGAAACTACTTCAGGTAATGATCCCATTCTTGAGCTTATAATGGGAATTCTAAGGGCTGAAGCTTCCGCAGCTACAAAACAAAAACCTTCGCTATAAGATGGAATGACGATAACGGAGGAGCGGCGCATAGCTTCTAAGAGTTCATCCTTTGTCAATTCGTGTTTGATTTTCATCCAGTTGTCTAAATCTAATGATTTTATCCTTTTCTGGACTATCTTAAACAAAGAGGATGGCTGTTTAGGAATAATAAATTGAAATATACTATCGGGATATTTTTTTTTAAAGATCGCTGCAGCGGGCAATAATAAGTCAATCCCTTTAGATATGCCCAATCTTCCCATAAAGGTAAAGGTGAAATGGGTAGGTACATTTGGTTTTGCCTCACTAAATTCTTCATAAGATAATCCGTTATAGATTCTACTTATTTTATGTGATGGAATATGATGTCGAATCAAGCAATTACGAGTATAATTCGATACGGCAATATAATGATCAAAGGAGATGCGTAAAAGCATTTGCTCAAACCAATAAAATAAATTTTTTGACCATTTTTTGGCAAATGGTAAGCTAAACCACAAGTCTCCCCATACTTCATGGAAGGTGAGTACGGTTGGTTTTTTTCTAATACATCCGATTATCCAAGCTGGAAGAGCAGCCGTGTAAGTCGTCGTATGTATGAGGTCACAATGTCTTGATTCCTTAAAGATTTTTGGAAGGCTCATAAGAGTGAAAAAGTATCTATTAAAACAATTCACTCTGCAAATTGATACATTATCTATTTGCTCGATAGATGCTAGGGATTTATGATGCTTAGAGGTAATAACAGTGACCTTAAATCCTTTATTGGCAAGCTCTTTAGTCAATTGTCTGAATAAGTTTTCCGCTCCACCAATGTAAGGGTGGAAATGTTCTAGAACAAATAAGATGCTCATAAATCTTCCTCTTTCAAAACATCCTTTAGAGCGAATTGCCTTGTCAATATAGTTAAGATTTTTTCCTGTCTTTTTAGTTTAAGAAATATTTTCAACTGGAAAAAAAAAAGAAAAATAATGCTTAAGAAAATGACAGCATTGATATTACTTTCAATACCAAGTATTTTTGCAATAGTTATTGAAATAATATCTGGGAAGATCGCGAACAATAATAATGTTAGACTAAAAAGAACGCCTAGTAATAATTCTAAATAGTCAATCTTTGATTGACGAAAGTTATTAGTCATATTTACAATAAAGAGTATTGCGATAAAGGATGTGAGCACTTGAAATATACGAATATCCATAGCTACTACTATTTAAGTTGTTGGATTAAATGATATGAACTCATTTTTTCTGAAATTTCTCTGTATTGAGGCTTCGAACTTTGTGTTAGTCCATTCGTCCCTAATTTTTTACGTTTACTTATTTAAATAAGATTCTTTCCAGTAGACTTAAACCGGTTCGGATTCCTTTGAAAAGGTTTTGCCCTTTCGATAAGGAATAGGAGGTGTATACTACTTCTACCGGAACTTCCTTTATTCTAAGTCCCAATTTTTCAGCATGAATAATCATTTCGCTACAAAAACCATAATCATCTAAAAGAAGGTTTAGCTGATTGATAGCCTGCTTATTCAGCATTCTAAAACCCGATTGAGTATCTGTATAATTGTTTAAACAAAATAGATTAGTTAGAATATTTGCTAGATAATTATATTTTTTTCTAGTCCGGGGCATTGCGGAACTATCCTTCAAAAAACGACTACCTAAGATTAAATCCGCTTCTTGCTTTTGCATACAATCAATCATGGTTTCTATATCCTGAGGTAAATGTTGCCCATCTGCATCCATTAAAACAATATAATTCAAATTCTTAAGCTTAGCGTATTCAATGGCGGTTTGAGTAGCCGCTCCTACACCTCTATTTACAAGATGGCGGATGACTTTTGTTTTTGCTTCTAAAGCGATTTTTCCTGTATCATCTGTACTACCATCATCAATGACACAGACATTTTTATACCCATTATGATGTAGGGAAGCGATCAAGTTACCTATAACTTTTGCTTCATTAAAAGCAGGAAGAAATACATATATGTCACTTTTATTAATCATAAAATACTAGAGTATTTCAAAAAGTGCAAAGGTCCCAGGACGAACTATTGTTCCAGAAAGTCCTAGCCGACCATAGATTCTACCATTCGGTAATTGGATATAACCACCACTTGGATCTTCAATGATTCGATCTGTAAGGACTAAACGGACCTGCTCAGGGTTGAGCAGCTGGTTTACAAAATCGATATTTTTCTTAGTCAAAGTTTTCTCTGGTGTTTTATCTATAGCAGCTGAGTTTAAGTCATACAGTACATAACGGAATCCATTTATCTTCAGAATTTCTATAAAATAATTTGGGTCAATTAGCCATTGAGAAACCCTTTCAAAACGCCCTAGTTGATTATCTTCTAAAACTCTTTTGTCATTTTGTTTTATATGATAGTTCAGAAAAGTGCCAACCCGATATATCTTTTGATCTAGATCACTATTCATATATTTAAGTGCTTCGATGGAAAATGGATTAAATTCCGCTAGAACCTCCTGCTTTTCCATTGGCTGAGTCATGTATTTTATGAATGGTTTTTGGTAAATCAAATGATCCTCGGTACCACGGTTAGGGTCTTTGAATAAAATAAGTAAGTTTAATAGGATTTGGATCAATAAAGTACATCCTATAAAATGCTTTGAAAACCTAATATTGGACTGTCCCATAAAATCTTCAGGATGTTCCCTGTAATACAATAAAACAATTGGTAATAAGCTCAATATAGGAAATACATACCATGGTATTGCATTACCTAGCAACCACCACAACGTGCTATAACTTGCTATAAAGATCAATAGACCTTTGAATAAGTCATTCATCTTTTGTCGCTTTTCTGAGCTTAAATAGTGCATGGCGACCAACACCAGCAACATGGACAAGATGATAGTAAGTATATCTAAATTCAAAGACCATTCGAAAAGGCCTTTTATTAAATTTGTGAAATCAATAAGTATAAAAGCTAAGTTCCTGTATACAGCTCCGAAGGAATGCTGAAACCACTGCGGATGAGATTCGAGCAGGGATACTAAAGATGCTTTATCAGGGTAAGCTGACCAAATAAATAACAGAAAGAAGAAGAATAGCAATAGCTGTAAAAGAAGGTTCTTACCAAGTCGACGGGAATGCACCGAGAAAAATAGTAAGGGCAATAACAATAACCAAATAAAGCCAAGGTCTACATAAATTTTACCTGGTAGATTAATATTGGTGGTGGCATCAAATGGAACTGAAAAATATAGTGGTAATCCTTTTTCATAGCCCAAGTAGCGTTGTATTTCTTCGCGTTTTGCCTTTAATTGGGAAGCTTTAGCCTTGGTTATTTTAGGTTGATTTTGGGGATAATTATTCTTCTTTCGCCCGCCTTTAAATGGTCGTCTGTATTTAAACGGGACCCAAGCTTCCAATTCATTCAATTTACCTTCTGTGAGTGATGATATAGACCAAGATTTATTCTCCATTCCATTTTTTATTGCCCATGGTATGAAGGGTAAGGCAGCAGCAATTACAAAAATTGAGGTAAAAGAAATAACCAAATATAATTCACTTACTTTTTTCCTATATATCAAGAATAGAAGGCCTAGCCCAGCTATCATAAATAGCCCTCCTATCAAAATTGGGGTCACCTCTCCGAGCTGAAGATTGGCAAAATTATAAATTCCGGTTAAAAACAATGCTGCCAGAGAAAGTAATAAGGTTCCAAAGGCTGCATAAATTCCACTCTTTCGATAAACCAACAGGCATAGTATAGAAATCCCGTTAAACAGAGCAGTATATTTTATACCGAAAGCAAAGCCAGTCAATAGTCCAATAATTAAATATAAGATGTGATCTGTGGAGACCCTAAATCGACCTATATTCAAATTCGCCAGAGGTTGACTTTCCTTATTTCGTTTCTTAAAATACGCTAATAAAATAAGCAAACTACTCAGGGAAATAAACAAAAAACCTAAGTCTACTTTTTCATCAAAAACAATGTGAAAACGAACGGCCGGAATGGAATAAAACAGCAAGGCTGCCCATAAGGAAGCAGAAACTGAGATATAAAGCCGTGCAATGCTATAAACAGCCACCAAACACAATAATCCAACCAAATGAGATAATAATATTGACACCACTTCACTTTTGAAAAGCACGGTACCCATACTCATAATAACGGACCAGTTAAAAGCCTGTCCACCTGCAGGTAATCCAGCATATTGACTAATCAAATTTGCTTTATTCATATATAGGCCGGCTCCATCAAAGCCCACAGGAAATGCTTTTATCCCTCCAAGAATACTTACGGCAATAAATATTACCAAAAGCCCAAAGGCAATGAAAGAACTGTAGTTCAGACTATTGGTGGAGATCTTTCGGATAAAAGCATCGTAAAAAAAAACAACAAAGTATTTATAACGCAACAAACATATTACCCCTAAGAAAAACCAAAGAACGAAAGTATTCAAAAAGCCTAGCATTCCTAAAAGTACCATGAGTATCCCAAGCATAGTAAAGCCAAGAGCAATAGAACTTAGTTTAAAGGAAAGGGTAGAGAGGTAGTCCCTAAGATGTTTCATGAGCAATTCACCGAGGGTATAACTTAATCCAAGAATAAATAATAAAGCAAAATGAAGAAGAAAACTAAAGCCAAAAAAGTAAGCTATCTTTTTAATGATCTGATCTTCAAAAATATCGTTGGATACACCATAATAGGTCACAACTACTCCTTGGACGAGCAAAACCAAAATATATAGCTCCCCACCTCTGAAGAATTTCCGTTTTAATTTTTTAAATATCCACCAAAAAGTAGCTGATAATAAAATCACTAATGAGCTCAATAATCCCCAATAGTCAAAATCAGATATAGCTTTGGAATAATATGGATGGTGAAAAAGATAGGCGAATAATACGAGAAAGAACCAGATGAGGCTCATGATAATCAAACCTCCATTCTTCCTCGGATTTGTCCCTAAATTCAGCCTTTTTATAATTTCTTTATAAGCCATCAATGAATACTTTTATGAATATTAACTCCTACTTCATCTAAACTAATGCTCAAAGGTCTATTTGCTCAAGATGTCATCTAGGGATTTGTAATTAGAAATTGGTCTTAGTTCATGTTTAAACTTTTAACTGCCTGAAAACCAAATTTTTGAGAACTATGTCATATGATTGGATCAATCACTTAGCTTGCTAAGCTTCATCACAATCCGTTAACTCAAACCCTACCTTTGTTGGTAGACAGGCTCAAATCATTGATTCTCCCTTTGAACAAAATTTATATATACTCTTAATTGATTATCTACATTTCTAAAATCATGTAGGATAAAAACTTAAAATAAAGCATATATCTATATTTACATAAAAGATCAATGAAAAGAAAACTTATTATATTTTTACTAGAGATATAGGAGCCTAGAAAATTCATAGGGCTTGAGTCCTTCGATAAATGTAAAGATCAATATGCGAATTTCTCATCAATATAAGTTCATTTTTTTTGCTAATCCCAAAACGGGTTCATCAAGTGTAAGGCAATTTCTCAATCCCTACACAGATCAACAACCCGTTTTGAACTATCTCAAACGTACGCCACAGAATCTTTTTTACCCGCATATGAGTCCAGAGGAAACTCGCCTAGTTTTCCAAAATTTGAACTGGGATTTTTATGGCTATCAGCGATTTGTATTTGTTCGCAATCCTTGGGCTCGATTAGTTTCTCTATATGAACATATTATGAGGAATGTTCAACATCCACCTGCTTTTACAGAATGGTTATATACCATCAAACCAAAAGGTGTTGGTGGTGGAGGGGAAGATCATCAGCGGTGGAGGAAATATGGATCGTATTCAATAGAATATTACATAAAAGATCAAACGGGAAATATACTGGTTGATAAAGTGCTTAGATTGGAGGATATCCAGCATACATTACGTCCTTATCTGTCGGGGCTTGGGCTACCTAACATCAATAAAAATAATCTAAATCACAGTAATAAGCGAAAGAATAAAGAACACTATTCGCAATATTATGACTCCAAAGCTATAGAATGGGTTGGCGAGCAATATAAGTACGATATCATCAACTTCGGCTATACTTTTGAACGGGAAAAGAGGAATAAGATATTTCACTTTTTGAATAGAAAATCATGAACACTTGGCTACAAAGTATGATAGCGGGGCAAAAAGGGTGGTCCTTCCAAAGTGAGAAAGGCAAAGAACGTATTGGTTCTTCTAGGTTAGAATTAAGCCTCTATCAAGAGCACAAAAAAACTTTTCATAGTGCTCCTATTAAGGGTTTGGATGCTAGCATTGATTACTTAGAAAATATCTATTTTTTGTACGTATTTAATCCATTTGGAAATGCTTTCAAAGGCCTTATGTTTTTCAATAAGCGTGGGGTGATTTTAGATAATTCCACGCTGGCATTCAAGGCAAGTGAAATAGTTAAATTACTAGCAACAAAATCAATACATAAGTTAGATGAATTTTTTTTTGTAGGAGATCGATTTACGGGTGGAAATATGGCACATGTCATATTAGATCATGGAGCTAGAGCTAATGTAGCTTCAGATTTAGAGTTTTCCTCAAAACAACTCGCATTTTATTCAAGCACCTGGGATTGGGGAAAAGAGCTCATTCACTCTTTATTCGATGAGGTTAAATATTTGGAGCCGAATCAAATCTACCATTTCAAGAAACTCTATTTGTTTTCCAATATTACGGATAAGAATCTTGGAGTTCCTACAATCCAGTTTTGCTCAGCTTATATTCAGCGACTAAAAAAATAAGCTTCAAGACAAAATAAGTGTAAATAAGACGCACAGACGTATATATATCAATAGACTTTCTGCTACTTCAAGAGTAATAAAAAATGAGCAAGAAATCATCCATTATTTAGGGTCTCCCTGAAAACTCTAAGGAAATTGTTATTCCGAATTAAATTTGGGTAACAATTTTCTTTTAGAAGACCTTTGTTAAGAGCAAAAGTATGTTTTTGCTATAAAATAGCTCTGTTTTGATCAATTGTGTCGCCCAAATGTATAGNCNTGGCNTAGCTACGCCACTAGCAGTCCATAGAACNAACTCCTTGAAAAAACATTTAAGCAGCTTGTCGCCGTCGTTTTTCTTTTGTAATTCGGTGTGCTATTTTTTGAGCAGAAGCCGTCCAGATAGCCATATAAATCCAAAGGGTCTCCGTAGCTTGTGTCTTGGCTTTTATTCGATGGGCATTGTAGTGTAGTTTTTCATTACCAAAACTACCTTCCATAGCAGAAGCTCTGGCTTTATTTAAAGCTTCCCGCATCTGATCCCTTGGTCTTTTATGCTTGGGTTTTGGGCCTTTAGGTTTAAAATTGGTAGTGATGCCCTTGATGGCACAAAAGCGCCGATTAGCATTGGTTTGATAGATTCGGCCTGAATCAAGTGGGGGATTGGTATGCTACTACTAGCCCTGAAAATAAGTACCAGTATAATGGGAAGGAACTCAATGAAGAACTGGGGTTGAATTGGAATGATTATGGAGCTAGATACTATGATCCTGCTATTGGTAGGTGGAATGCGGTCGATCCATTAGCAGATAAATACTATTCATATTCGCCATATAACTATACTCTTGGAAATCCTATTAAATTCATCGATCCAGATGGTATGCAAGTAGACGATACATATAAGGTGGATAAGGATGGTTATATCACCAAAGTTGATGATAAAAAGCATTATGTAGTAGATGAAAGTGGTAATGAGATAGAAGTTGATGTTCTAGTAGCAGGAGATCCAAATAAAACAGATAAAGGAGGTAACTATAAAGATTCACACATTAACATTAAGAAAGGAGCTCTAAAAGGAAAAAGAGAAGTTCAACTTACAGATAAAGAAGGTAATGATGCCTCAGGAACAATGATTCCCTTTGGAGTAGATGGCTCAAAAGATTCTAAAGAATTATTTGAATTCTTAGCAGAAAATACAGATGTAGAATGGTCTTTGGTTAGAACATCTCCAGCTGAAGGAGCCGAAAATAGTATAATTTTTTCATCTCATGAAGAGAGTGCAGATAGACTTGGAGCATCATATTTATTATCGGGAGCTATGGGAAATGTCAAGAGTCATGATCATAGCCATCCTAGAACCGGGAAGATAGTAGACACTTCAAGGCTTAAACCGTCTAATAGTGATAAGACATTTGCAAAAGAAGCAAGAAAAATCTATCCCAATATTCCATTAAGAATTTATTTTAATAGAGAGTATAGAAACTACTAAACCAAAATGATAATGTTAAGACTCATTTTATTTTCTTCAATTTTATATTGTTTTGCATGTACAAATAGTGTAAAAGGAACTTATTCTATTGAACCTGAAAACTTAACCTCAATAGATTCTTTTGAAGTTAGTTTGCCAAAATATTCATTCACTAATAGATTGTTAACAAATGAACTAGATTCTCTAATTTTTCTAACGAAAAAGAAAAGAACAAAGTCAAATTTACCTTTGTTTTTAGGGGTCAGATCACAGAGGGTTAATAGTAATATTATAAGGTTCCAAATCTATTCATCCAAAGCATATAATATAGCATTTTGTCCTCGAGATAGTATATGCCCTCAAGTATTTGATAAGGGATTTGGTATAGCACATTATAAAAACCACCTTATTAAACTATCAGGAAAGTTGAGTCATTACGATCTAGCAGAGCAGAATAGTATTCAATATTCACTAATTGAATCTGATGATGCAAATATGATTTTTTCATCATACAAAATACAAGGTACAAATGATAAAGAATTTATCGACTTTTCTGCGGATTACAGCTTAATTTTTGATTTTGATGGAGTTAGTCTGAAATTTGTTGATAGTCTTTAATACGATTTTTTCTTTCCCCCTAATGAAAAGCTACTCGCAGTGGGAGCGAAAGCGAGCATTGACGCGGTAGCATATATTATGGGGAGGGAGTTCTGAAATTACAGATTTATTATACAGTATAGCGCGAAAAAAAGGGCTTGCAGTGACGGCTGTAAGCTCTTTTTTTGCTTCAAAAGTTAGGCAGCAAAAAGCGTGACGACCGAAGGGAGTGGGGTTTTTTGGTGGCTGGCTTTTGATCTATGCGTAGTTGGCTGCACTACAGAGCGGCAATATTTTTGAATTTGACAGATTGTAGAAATCCATCTAATACAGAAAGGATATGTGATTTATTTTCTTCGTCGAGCTTCTCCAAGTCGCTCAAACGTTTTAGCATAGCAGGGTCTTTAAATAGATCGGCTTCATCTGTTTCACCGAGTAAATATCCAACCGTAGTAGTAAGTAGGCTTGCAATATTTTTAGCTACTTCTATGGAAGGAGTCATCTCATCACGTTCATACCTGCCAACAACTGACATTGAAGTTTTGAGCAACTTAGATAGTTCTTGTTGTGTCATCTTTCTTTCCTTGCGCAGAGCAGCCATTCTTCTACCAAATGTATCCATAAAAAGCACTTAAAAGGATGATTAAAACCGTGACTTAGTCATTTAGTGTAAAAATAAGATACTTAAACGAGTTAAAAAAGTCGAATAGATTTTGTGTATTAACTCGAAAAGAGTAGCTTTAACCCGTAAACGGTCTAAAAACTTTTTTTCTTCAATTGACATGCCTAACGGCAGTTGAAAAAAAATAAATGGAAATCGAGCAAATCAAGTCGAGTTTAGATATACGAGAGGTATTGAGTCATTACCACTTGCGGATGGATAGATGGAATCGGGTGTGTTGTCCATGGCATGATGATAAGCGACCGAGTTTGCAGATTTACCCAAAGACGAATACTTGGACATGCTTCTCGTCCAAGTGCGGTGCAGGGAGTGGTGATGTGATTGAGTTGATACAACGTATGGATCGATGTAGTAAGCACGAAGCGATAAATAAAGCAAAAACCTTTTTGACTATGACGATACAACAGAATACTCCAAACGTTAATAGAGCAGAGATATTGACGAAAGTATTTGACTACTTTAAGCGTAGTTTACGGCATTCCAAGGCAGGGAATGTGCGTGTGTACTTGGAAAGTCGAGGACTATCGTTGACGCAATTGGTGGGTTATAATAGTGGATCATTGCATCGTAAGAACTCGTCCGCCTCAGGCGTGAAGGATGAAAGCTTTATCAAAGCTTGTACAGAACTGGGTTTAT
>JAKVCU010000042.1 GCA_022448955.1 Saprospiraceae bacterium | reverse complement strand
TTAGCTGGGCTGAAGCCTGCTGTATAACGACTCTGTCCCGAGCTATTATTAAAATCTTCATGGTCTTCCATTCCATCATCAATTACAGCAACAGTAGTACTGCTAGATCCCAGAGAGATTCCCCAAGCTTCTAGTGCATTACAGTCTGCATCGTTCGCACCAGTTACACCATCTAGTGTTTGTCCAGTATTATTCATCTGGAACTGTTGACTAAACAGGGGGTCATTTATTTGAAAACGCTCAATTGGTGCATAAAAATCAGGATGTGCGAATTGCAATAAACCACTTTCATGTAATCTATTGGCAGCATTCAGGACTTGATCGATATCTTCCATTTCGATTCTGAACGTTCCAAATTTCCTAGTGATATTTTTCATCCCTAACTGCTTCGCTAATCGAAGCATTTTGGGCGTATCTTCTTTGTTAATCATTCGAGCAACAATAGTTCTTGTTGGATAGATGAGGAACCCATCAGAAATGGCATAAGCTGGACTAATTTGTACTTCATCTGTATCAAAACCTAAATCTATGATGAGTTCAGGTATAGTAATATCGTTAGATACTTCAACAATGGCATATGGTTTGTGGTCCCAGCTTTCATATTTTTGTATGTTTTTAGGCCGAGCATTAGTTAGTAGGCTAGCATCATTAGCTGTAACAATAAAGTGTGTACTACTAGGAGTAAGTTCCATTCTATCTCTGTCTGCCCAGTAATAGCTATTTGATTGAGCAATAATACATTTCGGAGCAAAGGCCGCCACCATAATAAGGCTACTTAATAATGAGAATGTATATTTTTTCATTCTAAGAAAAAGATTTAATAAGTTAACTTTAATTGTAGTTACTCACAGCTTGTCTCTAGTCTTGGCAAACTTTTAGAGATAGTTGTAGTGAGTTAAGTATTGAAATACTAATTTGTTAAGAGGCTGAGCAATTAATGGGGGGATGATTTATCAGTTATAAAAATTGATATTCAGTATATTATGGGTGAGTTGTTCCGTTTACAATAATATGAGTACTAACACCAATATTTTAAAAAAAATTAGCATGTTAAAAGTTAAAGCAAACAGGAGACGGATTCTAAATCGTGCTGAATTATAATTTTGATTTGCATGGAACCCTTTGCTTAGTAGGATTACTTTATAGGTTTATTCAATGAGTTATCTACAAAAATGCCAGAATAGCAAATTCCCAAAAGGTTCTTTAGTGGTTCTGCACTAATCCAATATAAATATAAGGAAAAAACATTATAGTTACTACTATTATCTAGTAAAATTAAGAGAAGCAAAACCCTAGAGTAGAATACCTTAATATTTAATATAACCTTCTCAAAAAGGTAGCACTTAATTCATTTTAAAGCTCGTTTATAGTAGTTCAATTAAGGACCTATCAAATATTCTGCTTGATAGGTCTCCAAATAACTATGGGAATCCTCCTTTTTAGTTCATACCTCTATTGAAAGGGCATTCGTCCATTCCGAAAGCTTTTGGAAAATATAGAATTCCTAAACTTTGACCTCACCAACAACTGTTGGCATACACCTGATTATTGACAAAACTAGCTTCAAGAATAAATTTCCAGATATGAACGATATTAAAGGCAAGGATGAAAATGAGTTCATATAGTTGTGCTCAAGCACTAATTTTAGTAAATAGTAGAATTTTACATGTGTCACTTTCGATAATGTTCGATATTTATTATTTTGGAGGGGGAGTAGCACATGCAAATTGGCCTTACTGAGTCATTGATATTCAGCATGTCGTTTTTTACTCATTTCAGTCTTACCTTGATCTGCGCAAAAACTTGCTGCCTTCAAATGTTAATTAACTTAAGTTACAAAGTATTTAAATAGAACAAAGCACCTATATTCAATCTTATGAAATACATTTTAGCGATTTTATTCACTTTGACATTTTTTCTGCAGAGCTTTGCCCAAAATATCAATTTCACACTTGCCAATCCCCAACCCATCATAAATGAAGTTTCTGGAGGTACAATATTAAGTGGTGATCTAGATAATGATGGAGATATGGATTTAGTGCAATCTGGTGTGGGTGAGGATATCAATGGCCAGAGCGTAGGGATCTCTATTTTCTTAAATGATGGAGACGGTAATTTTACTTTTGAAGAACAAAATTTCAATGACTTTTGGTCAACAGAGGGAGTAGTAATGGCTGACTTTGACAATGATGAAGATTTAGATATTATCGTCACAGCTATTAATCGTACAGACTTCTATCGAAATGATGGAGAGGCACAATTTATCTATGATCCTAATACTCCATTCTTGTCAAGTTTTACAGGAGATTTTATTGCCGGAGATGTTGATGGAGATGGAGACAATGATGTGATTCAATTTGGAAGATTAGGCTCAAGTGGATTAGATCCATATTTTGCCCTAATGTTTCTTAACGATGGTTCAGGTACATTTACAGTATCACAGAATATAACATTTGCTCCATTTGGAAAGCTCAAGCTTGAGTTTATTGACTTGGAAAATGATGGAGACTTAGACCTTTTAAGTTTTGGGGAAAATGAAAATTCTGATGCGGAGCTAAGAATATTCGAGAACGATGGTTTAGGAAATTATTCCATCTTTTCTGACAGCAATATTGCTCCACATATTGCAGATGATGTCAGCGTTGGCGATATTGATGAGGATGGAGATGAAGATATTTTGATTTCGGGGGCGATTGATGCTTCTGCTCCAAAAACCGCATTATACATTAATGATGGTAATGGACAATTTGCTGAATTAGTGGATACTCCTTTCCCAGATATCTTTGCGAGTAGCCATGCATTGGCTGACCTAGACAATGACAATGATCTAGACGTTCTACTTATTGGATCAATGGCTGGAGGGATTCCTAATATTTTCTCTATCGTTTTTGAAAACTTAGGGAATAATAACTTTATAGCTGCCGACACTCTCATTGGAGCATATATTCCAGCAAATACGATTGCTGACTTTAATGGAGATGGTAAGAAAGACATTATTATTCAGGGCTTTCTCGTCCAAACCAATATTTATTGGAATGAAACACTTATCTCAAGTGTAACGGAAAATACTAATGTTCCTTTTTCTGTATTTCCGAATCCATCAAATGGACAATTACAGATTAGATGGGGAGAGGGAGCATTTAATAGAGTTGAAATTGTCAACCTAAATGGAAAGTTAATATTAGGGGAAATCATTAATGGACGAGGAATGCATACTATGGATCTTAATCAGCTATCAGGAATATATATATTGAAAATGTATGGGAGAAAAAGTATATCAACTCAGAAAATTCTCTTAACAAAATAAAATATTAAAAAGAAGTGAGCCGAATACCATGTTTAAGATGCTCATAGCCAAGACAAGCCCTAATCGGAGCTAAATACACAATGTACTAACGAGTTATGGATAAAATCGGCTTGAAGAGTAAAGCCCTTCTTTAAGGAGGTTATTTAAAAATATATCAAACCCTCTACAATGCATGTATGGGGTATTATATGCTTCAGCTATGCCTGCAGCCATTACCTTTGATTAGCAACCTCCTTTTAAACAGTTTTAAAACGAAGTGTCGTCCTACTGAAAAAAGAAAACGCAATTAGACTTTTGGATTCATTTTATGGGACTAGATAAGCAGCCAGAATCATAAGCGGTTTATACCTACAGACAGAAGTATTTGGTCTAACATATGCTATTTTGTACAACTCCTTGGTTCAAGTCTTGTACTAGACCGTATTGTAAGATTAGAAAGTATGATGTCTGCTAGCCTACCATTAATAGAAGACTACTTATTCAATCTGTATGAAAAAAAAATACTATGTTGCCCTTCCAAAAAAAATAATCAAATGAAACAAAGTTTAAGCTATTATATCGTACGCTTAGTGCTCAAATGGAAGAGGGTAAAAGAAAACTTCAGTAGCGACCCGATAGATGTAAAAAAAATTAGACAGGAAGATGTCCATCAAGCGAAAGGAAGTTTCTTTAAGAAAAATGTACTACGAACTTTTCATATTTTAGACTCCTCCATTACCGAAATAGGGATGAATAAAAATTTTGACAACTTACTCCTCTTTATACCCGGTGGCGCATTTATCTCTGGCCCAGCACAACATCACTGGGATACTGCAAAAGAAATCGCAAAAGCAGCAAATTATAAAATCTGGATATGTGATTATCCAAAGGCGCCAGAAAGTCAGATTATTAAAATATCAGAAAATATTGATGCCATCTATGCTTCGGCATTAAAAACGTACAAAGCCAGTAACATTTCTATCATAGGAGATTCGGTTGGTGGTACCTTAGCCACTGCATTAACGCAAAGATTGATTGCTCAAAAAATGAAATTACCCGCTCAATTAATTCTTGTCTCTCCCGTCATGGACGCCAGCATGTCTAATCCAGAAATTGAGAATATAGACCAATCAGATCCTATGCTTTCAAAAATAGGCGTATTAAGTGCAAAAAAGATGTGTGCAGGATCAAAAGATTTAAAAGACGCCATCATCTCCCCCCTATATGGAACATTTGAAGGATTTCCAGATACGAGCTTATTCCTCTCCCAAAAAGATATCATGTACCCAGATGGAAAGTTAGCCGAAATTAAAATGAAGGCTTCCAAGGTAAATGTAAGCGTATTCCAAGGGCTTAATATGCCCCATATATGGCCTTTCTTACCCGTCATGAAGGAAGCTAAATTAGCCTTAAATGAAATAATCCAGATCTTAAAAAGGAAGCAGCCGAAGATCCATTCATAAATACCAAAACCCTTTAAGTTTATTATGTCGTATTTTTGAGTTGATATCGGAAGTATTTCTGATGCCTTATTGTTGTGCGTAATTTAACACATATCTATCCGTATGAATACAAATATAGTACAGGAAATACCTGAAAGCTTCCTTAAAGAGGCTGAAGCAGCACGTGCTTGGTTTTCAGAAAGAGAGGGTATCGAATTTAAGGTGACCGGAATCGTCAAGCCAGAAAAAGCAACTGTTCAAGAAATTCCAACAGGTACTAGAGAAATTCAGCTAATTCTTTGTGGGAACCAGGAAGGTCATGATTTGTGCTTACGTGAACGATTTGAATTAACACCCTTTAGAGACAGCTTTGAAGTTCGTCATCTCTATGATACCCAACCAATATCCGCTTCACCAGCACCTTTACTAGACCCACCTAAGGGTACCCGTACAGGTTGGATTGACACGGTATTGGCCAAACATGAATTTATTGTTCTAGTTTTCTACAGGGGGTTTTGGTGTCCTCCTTGCCGCTTAGAACTTTTGAGTTACCAAAAAAATGGAATTATCAATGATATTCGTAAGGCTGGTGGAGAGATATATGGTATCACAAGTGAGCCCCATACTTTAGCTGAAAATGCTCATAAAGAATGGAGAACTGATTTTAATCATATTGGTGATCCTCACCATGAAATTCTTGCTGATATCCATAATCGTGGATGGCTTTCTCTATTTATCTGGAATTATGTTCCTAGCTTTAGGAAAGAGGTGAGCCAAAGTTTATCTCATCCTAAAGGTATTTATCAGCCGGGGGTTCTTGGGGTTAATCGAGAAGGACGTGTGTTGTACAGATGGAGGAGTGTTCCAAGTAATCAAAATATAGGAGGCGCAATTTCTAGAGTAACTGCACTTCACGTTTGGAATAAAGTCAAAGAAGCAATATTAAAACCATCCGAAACCCCTGATTCACCCTTGGATCAAGAGGCGGAATTAGATATAAAAAGTATACCTTTTCCTTTTTTTCTGCTTATTCTATTTGCAAATGGATGGTTTATTAGGCCTAATTACTTTGTGATGTCAGCAAAAGGTCAATCATTAAAGCAAATTAATACTCAAATCCGAGTTGCCCTAAGACGAGTTGCTCTATTTATTATTTTCTGGATATCCTTTATCATTTTGTTACCGATTTGGGTTACAGTTCCCCTCTTCTTGGTATGGGGTATGATAGTTGCACCACAGTCATTTAAGCTTTATAAGTCAATTCAATTGAACAATGAGTTTGGAGAAACAAACAATAAATCAATATGCAAACAGAGTCATTTAAACTAATAATGTGAAATGGGAATTTCTAAACTTCTAGTTACTGGAGCACATACTCATTTTAATTGGGCGTCAGTTTTTTATTATTTTCGCGCTGACACCATGCCTGCCTATAGGCTGGATTTCATGATACAAGCAATTTTGACTAGTCGCTTGTATTCAAAACTTCTGTAAATATAACAAGTGTCCATCTGACTCGTTTTACTATTTTAAATTAAAAAAATGAAAAATAAAATTTTAATATTACTGGCCGTAACCATATTGAGTGCCTGTAACGATACAACTAAATCCGGTCCCACCCACCAACCAACTTTAGCTGATTATCAGCTTGGTGAGAAATGGGTCTGGAAATATAAAGGCGTGACTACTGAAGGAGAAGTTCGCTCGGATGGAAAAGACACTCGAGAAATAGTCAGTGTTGGCGGCGTTTTAGGTATTACAATCGGTAAGGATACCATTCCCGTTTCTGACATTGTTAAACCAGATGAAAGCGAAACACCTAAGTACGACTGGCCTTTAGAAGTGGGGAAAAAATGGAAATATGAAAACACTTGGACAAGTCAGGATGGAACAACAGGAAGCCAAAGTCAAGATGCCGAGGTTCTATCGTATAAAGAAGAAACAGTAGAAGCTGGAACATTTATGGCCTACACGATTGAATACATTGGTAAAATTTCAAATTCAAGAGGTTATAGCGCAGATGAAAAAGAAGTTTGGTTATATGCTCCAGCTGTAAAAAACTTTATAAAACTCACCCAGAATCAAGGGGATTTTTCTTACGTAGAGGAATTAATTGAATATTCAAAACCAGAATAAATCGAAATATTTTCAAAACTGAAAGAAAAATAAATGCTACCAACTTATTCGTTAAAACTCCAATAAACTTAAATTACAGTGTAGTATGAAAATCAATGGTCATCCAACAAAAAAACTTGCTACACTAACTGTGAACGCTCCTTGGAGCGTAATACATCATGCTCAGGCTTATTAAACTTTGAAAAGATTTACGAAGCATATTTAATGGAGATCATCTTGAATATATTATTCTTATACAAAGCTTAGAAATGCCAAGTAAAGAAAATGATAATCAGTCATAAACATAAATTTATTTTTATAAAAACAAAGAAAACTGCTGGTACATCAATGGTTCATTGTATTATTGGAAAGGTGGAGATAAAAAATTTAATAGCATTTATGAATTTCTAATAGGGGGAGGCTTATCAAGATTCGAAAGTTATGATATGTATGCTATAAACGGTATTGTTGCCGTCGATAAAGTGTATAAATATGATTTTGACTCCAAAAATACTATTTGGAAAACCCCAGAAATGAATATTTTTAAAAAGAGATAACCGCATTCCTCTGCCGCATACCGCATAAACCCCTAAGCATCTAACAATACCTTAGGGCTCCTCTTCTAAAAAATACAGTCTTCCATTAAACTGGGGTAATATAATTGAAATGAAACATGTATATTTGCCGCCCAAAATTAATAATCAAGGGGCTATGAGAAGGGTGTTAAAGATAGAGGAGATGTTGAGTGTGGGCATTAAATATCCAATGAATATTTCTTTGAATTCAACGCTTTCCCACTTCTTCTAAGCTTATTTTAAAAAATTTCTGGTGGAGTATCAGAACTATATAGAAATCAGTAGAATGAATAAAAATATCATTGTAGTAC
The DNA here is from genome assembly GCA_022448955.1 of Saprospiraceae bacterium. Classification (GTDB taxonomy): domain Bacteria; phylum Bacteroidota; class Bacteroidia; order Chitinophagales; family Saprospiraceae; genus JALEHC01. Next base: position 2,608 of record JAKVCU010000042.1, on the reverse strand, counting down.
TTTTTTTGTTAATAGGGATGAATCAGGTAAAATCACAAGATATTGCACAAGTTGTCATTGGTACAAAACAATCTCTTCGGTCAAATATCCTAAATGAAGAAAGAGAATATTGGGTAAGTCTTCCTGATTCATACAATGATAAAGAATCATCCTACAAGAGATATCCGGTGCTCATCTTACTTGATGGAAATGTGCACTTTAAGGCGGTTTCAGGTGCGGTCAATTATATGAGTTCTGATACATATAGAAGCCGAACAATTCCAGAAATGATTGTAGTTGCCATTCAAAATGTTGATAGAAGAAGAGACTACACACCAGACAAAATCATTACAGTTAGGGAAAATAATACAGGCGGTGGAGAAAACTTCCTAAGTTTTTTAGAAGGTGAACTGATCCCCGAGTTGGATCAAAAATATAGAACAGAGCCTTATCGAATCCTTTTTGGGCATTCTTTAGGAGGTTTGTTGGCTACTCATACTTATATGAAAGAAAAGACCCTTTTCAATTCATTTATTGCGGTTGACCCAAGTTTTGGGACATGGGATTCAGAAACCATGGATAAAAAATTAGACTCCCTGACAGAAAAATCATTTGAAAGATTCATTTATATAGCCACTGCCAATTGGGGCAAAAGGAATATTAGAAATCGTGATCGTCATATACGATTATATGAGTCCTTGCATAGTAAATGCAAAGGAGAATTACCTGCAAAATTAGAATACTTCGATAATGAAGATCATAGCTCGGTTCCAATCATTGCTTTTCATAATGGAATCTCCGCAATTTTTGAAGGCTATGGAATTTCCTATCGTGATGTGGAAGATAAAGAACAACTAACTCAACATTTTTATGCACTTTCGGAAAGACTTTCATATGATTTTCGACCTCCCGAGTATCTCGTAAACCAATTAGCTTATAGAATGCTACAAAGTGGAAATGATAAAGACAAAGCTAATGCATTAGAATACTTTATCTTGAATGTAGAAAATTTCCCTATCTCACCTAATTGCTATGATAGCTTGGGAGAAGCCTATGAAGTATTAGGTGATACTAAAAAAGCAATTGAAAACTATGGGAAATCTCTTGAACTAAATCCAGATAATGAAAACGCCAGAATGAAAATAAAAAAATTAAGCAAGAGCGAATAAATACGATTGGTAAGCTTGGCTACACCTAATGCGCGCTAAAGTGCTAATATGAAAGTAATCTCATTATATAAACTAACAATCAAACGGAAAGTGAAGTGCCTTGGAAACTCTCACTATGCATAGCCTAGACCGTTGTACTCCATTAGAATATGAGTAATAAAAAAATGAAAGCATCCATAAGAAGAAATTATTGTTCACCCAGTCAACTTAAAATTGAGCAGATTGAAAAGCCAAGCCCAAAAGACAATGAAGTTTTAATTAAGGTTTGTGCTACAACTGTCAACAGAACAGATTGTGCCAACCTTACAGCTAAACCATTTATCATGCGGTTTGTATTAGGATTATTCAAACCAAGAAAAATCGTAGTGGGGACAGATTTTGCTGGCGAAGTAGTAGCCATTGGCAAAAATGTTAACTCGACTAAAATTGGAGACAGAGTATTTGGTTTTAATGACACAGGAGCCGAATCTCAAGCTGAATACTTAGCAACTTCTGAGAATAATATTTTCGCCATTCCAAAAAATATTGATTTCAAATTGGCCGCTGCCAGTTTAGAGGGCGCACATTATGCCTATTCTTTTATCCATAAAGTGAATATTAAAGCTGGACATAACATTCTAATAAATGGAGCAACCGGTGGGATTGGCTCCGCTCTGCTACAATTTGTCAGGCAATATGATGTCCAAATAACCGCTACCTGCAACACAAAGAACATAGCGCTAATAAAGTCTTTGGGGGCAGACAAAATTTTTGATTACACAAAAGAAGACTTTACTAATAAGGCTGGAAAATATGATTTTATCTTTGACGCAGTTGGAAAAAGCACATTTGGTAAGTGCAAATCACTTCTAAATAAAAATGGAGTCTACATTTCTTCTGAACTAGGACCCTATTCTCAAAATGTTTTTTATCCCTTATTAAATTCAATATCAAATAAAAAAGTAATCTTTCCAGTCCCATATAACAAGAGAAAAACAATACCATATATTAGTAAGCACCTAGAGAAAGGAAACTTTAAGCCCCTTATCGATCGAGAATATTTATTAGATGACATATCTAAGGCCTATGATTATGTAATTAAAGGATTGAAAACAGGAAACGTCTTAATTAATTTGAATAACGAAAGCACAACCACGCCCAAACTGCATTAAAACGCAGCTTAGCCGAACTGTCCTCAGCCATTACATCACATAAACAAAGTGTTCATGCAGATATGATTTTTGATGAGAACCAATAAGCATCAAAGGAAGGCCACGACCATATCGTTGACGCTATGTTGCCTGCAAGCCGCGTCAAGCTTGAAAAAAAGTAGAATCCAACCTAAAAATTGACTATATTTGTATCAAACAAATTATTGGAAGTTAAATAAAATAAGATGGGTATTGAGAATGAAAAGTTTATAAATCCATTAACGGATTTTGGGTTTAAAAAGCTATTCGGTAGTGAACCTAATAAAAATC
>JAKVCU010000041.1 GCA_022448955.1 Saprospiraceae bacterium | reverse complement strand
GGGAATTTCTTACTCAATAATAAAGGCTAACTACTTTGTAGTCAGTCTTGTATCTCTTTTCAGGAAAGCCCTAAGTAAACCACCCATTTTGATGTGAAATCTATTAAATAATTTAACGGCTAATACTCGTCTTTACAAAACGCTTACTCAGCGTTTGCTGGGCCGTTTTGATCTGAATGATATAAACACCATTCGCCCAGTTTTCCACTGCTATTTCAAATTGATCGAAAGTATCTAATTGTCGTTCTTCTGTATAGATGACTTGTCCACTTAAGGTAACAACCTGAATTTGACTAATCTGCTCGCTTGGCATCTGCACATCCACATTCAATAATTGACTTACTGGGTTGGGATGAATTGAGAATTGTGCTTCAGATGTAGCGATTTGTTGCAAGTTATTAACAATAGGAGCCGCAAGCCCTGAAGAAGCTTGAATGACTACAGTATAGTCTTCTACCTCTCCACCTGCTAAGAAACCGCAAGGATCGATAGCATCGGTATAACTCATGACTACCCGCATTCGCGTTGCGCCAAGAGTAGCGTCCATAGGAATTGTAAATGATCCAGTGACAAAGCTATTATGAGGACCTAAGACCAAGACTTCTTCTCCGAAATCATCAAAGTCCAAATCTTGGTTATAATCAATATAAACTTTCCAATATTCAGGATAAGCAGCGGCACCAAATCCAGGTACGCCTTGGAAAGTAACAGATGTACCCCTTGTCATGATAGCGGTCATGTCTGAATAATCACCGTATCCACCATCGTTGTTGGAAACATTCACCATACCAGGCAATGCCAGTGCATGAATCCATTCAGAATCGGTATTACTTGNGTTTGGTACACAGTATTCTGGTANATCATTTCTTTGAATAGCTAAATAGGCAACTACTTCTGTGGTGTGTGCTCTTTCGCTATCCGCGACTTGATCTTCATCAAAAGCTACGCTTATCGTATTTGGCGTAAATACTTCAGGGCCATATAGCACAGGCCAACCACCATCTCCACCATCAAAGCCAGCAGTGCATAAGATCGCCTGATGAATAGTAGGTAAATTAACGCTAACAGGATATCCTGTACTAGTATTACTTACGCCCGAAATATTATCTGCCGAAAGGCTTACATCAATGCTTAAATCCGAGAAGTTATAAGTTCCCTCTTCAATAATGATCACACCTAGTTTTTCATCTGCGCGTGCATTATCTGAAGCGCCGCCAACATGCTTTCCTGCACCTAGGCGGGTAGGGGTGGGCTCCTCTGTCCGACTATCATGAGTAGAAGCCCAGAACGAAGACCATTGAGAGTCGTTATATGACATCACTTGCCCAAATACAATGGGTGAATTATAGGTGTTTTGATAAGTGCGTTCTTCAATTTGCCAATTTGCAGTATGCGCTGTTTTGGTAGACTGCATGAATACCGCTTCCATCGTAATACCATGTGTTTCTTCTTGGTAAATACCTTCTTCTGTTACTAGATAATGAACAGTATATGTTTTATTTGTACTACCTCCAGGATTTTGAATTCTTAAATCAAAAGCATTGGAGCCTACATTATTGATTCTTACTACAGCAGGTTCTGCTTCGGAGCTGCCATTTGGCATTTGGACAGTTGCGACCACTACCATATTATCGAAAGATTCAGATAGATTTATGGTTTGCCAACTTTCGGTTGCTTCGACTACTCCAGATAGCAATTTGGGAACATTATACACTTCAATATCATCTATATATTCACAGCCTATTGCGTCTGTAACAGTCAAGCCGTAAACATTTGCCGAAAGGCTATTTAGGCTTGCGCCAAAACTGCCATTGGACCATGAATAGATATAAGGCGGTGTTCCACCGCTTGCCGAAACGCTTAAACTGCCGTTATCAGGATCAGCGGGTGTACGTTCTACGGTAATGGTGAAATCATCAGCTTCAGATATGGTCAGCTCAGAAAGTACTTCAATGCAATCATTGGCGTCGGTTAGCGTAACATCGTAGGTGCCAGCTCCTAAGGCGAGAATAGTCTCAGTAGTCTCATCGTTGCTCCATTGAACCGCATAAGGTTCAACGCCTCCATCGATAGAAAGTGCAATTTCACCCTCTAGTCCACCATAACAAATATTATTGATGATCGTAGCACTGGCAGTTAATGCAGTCGGTTGGCCAATGTTGATTTGTTCCACTACTACACAGCCATTGGCATCTGTAACAGAAACGGTATAGGTACCAGCAGTGATACCTTCATTAGCAGCGTCGTTTATGGAATTGCTCCATTGATAAATAGGGAAACCAACGGCAGAGGTGAATTCCGCGAAAGCGGCTCCGTCATCCCCATTAAAGCAATTGACATCTTCTACAGAAGTTATAATTTCTAACTGACAGTTATCTGCTTCGTAAAAGGCTAAGTAAGCTACTTCTTCTGTGGTATGTGCTCTTTCTTCATCCAGTATTTGATCTTCGTCAAAGATGAGAGAAAGTGTACCATTAAGAATAGGTGTACGGCCATAAAGTACAGGCCATCCACCATTGCCACCATTCATGCCTGCAATACTATAAATCACACCATTGGCATTGCTCATGGCAATATCATAGGTAGAACCTAAAGTGCTTAAACCACCGATGCTATTAGTCGTAACACCTGCTTCAAACGGAATATCGCCTATTTCATATTGACCTGCTTCGATCACCATATACCCTAGCATTTCATTGGCTCTTTCTACGTTAGAATCTTCTCCTACATGCTTGCTAAGGCGTAATTCTGTGTTGTCAGGGATTGCGCCAGAACTACTTCCACTTGCGTAAAATACCGACCAAAGCGGATCGTTATATGACATGACTTGCCCTAAAACAACAGGCTGATTATAAGAATTGTCATAAGCTACGGATTGACGGCTATCCCACCAGTTAGAATCATATGAAGTATAGCTAGAAGACAACTTTTTAACTTCCATATTTATACCATCAAATTCTTCCTGATAAATACCCTCTTCTGCTACAATAAAATAAACTGGATATTCATTTGTTGTAGAGCCGCCAGGAACTTGAATTTTTACATCAAAGGAATTACCATTGGCGTTACGGATTCTTGTAACTACTGGGGAGTACGCAGAGGAAGGTATATGAGGTGTTGCAATCACGACCATTGATTGATAGGTATTTTCCAATTGGATCGTTTGCCAACTTTCACCTACTCTAGGAACAATACCCGTTTCGATACGGATTGTAGCCGTTCCTCCTACATTTGGGTCACAACCATCAGGAATTCCATCTTCGTCTATGTCTATATTATCATCAGCACCTTCACAAATATCTTCCCAGTTACAGACACCGTCCCCGTCATTATCCATCAAGAAACCACTACATCCGCAGTCAGCCTGAATGACATCCAATATGGTGCATGGATTGCCATCATCACATGGACGACCAATCATCAAATCATTACAAGCATCGCAATTATTTGGGATACCGTCTCCATCTTCATCTGCATAGTCATCACCGCCTGGGCAAATGTCATAGTCATCACAAACTCCATCATTATCTGAATCATTTCCTGATTGTAAGCCGACACAATTACAAAAAGCATCATAGATATCGCCGAAAGTACAGGGGTCACCATCATCACAAGCTTGCCCAATTAATAAGTCATTACAAGTATCACAATCATCTGGAAGGCCATCTCCATCTTCATCAAAGTCATCAGGGCTTCCGGGGCAAGTATCATAGGCATCGCAAACCCCATCTTGATCACTATCTACATAACGGCCATTACAGTTACAATCGGCATCGTATACATCATCTTCTGTACAAGCAATGCCATCATCACAAGCTTGTCCTGCAAGATCGCAAGCTGTACAGTAGGACAGTACTAATTTGTCAATATTTGGACCTTGAGAACCTTCTGTGCGAAGTTCAATGTTATGATCTCCTGCTGTTAGGAATTGTTCGAGGCTAACTTCTTGCCAGAGGTACCACTGTGTGGTAGTTGGGAAACTTAATTGATTCACAATAATTTGTCCATCTATGTACAGTCGCATCCAGCGAGCACTATTTTTTAGCGCATAGCGGAAACTAATTTGATGACTTCCTTCTTGCTCCGTATAGACTGAAAACTTTATAATATCTGCATTATTAGTTTGACAATCAATAAATCCTGTGCCAGAGTATTGGGCAAAATTATTTCTAAAAATAGCGTTAGTGACCACCGCATCTTCTGCTTGGTAAGCTTGGTCAAGGCAGGCATCAATACCATCTAGGATGCCATCTTGGTCTGTGTCTAGCTCTTCTCCATGGCATTCACAGTTGACATCATATTGATCATTTACGGTATAGACATTATTATCGTCACATACTTGTCCTTCACCATCACAATCACATGCAAGAAGTCCACCGTCAGATATAGCGGAGCTACTATTTACTAGGACTTGGTTATTCCCGTTATTTGGATTATTGCTATTGAAATAGGTTTGTTCACCAGCAATCGTAATTTCAGGATTACCACCTTGCTGACGAATATCAAAACAAACGGTACCGACAGCAGTAGGTGTTTCACTTCCAATAGATTGGCAACTACCTCCTCCATCTTCAAATAAAAGGACAATATGAAAATTGCCAGGTTTTGAAAAAGCATCCGTTTGATGCACATCCCAAGCATTTGGCTGCGTGCCTGTACAAATGCTGCCTGCATGGAAATTTGCAGGGGTATAAGATTCAAAAGTCAGTGCTTTTGCATTGTATTCTAGCATAATAGATGCATTCCCAATTTCAGGATTGGTATCACTATTTGCGCTAAGCAAGATGTCAACACAATAAGACTCAAAGCCGCAATCTTTTTGTCCTGACAACTGAATATCTACCATTTGCCCATGTGTGGAAAAATAAGTGAGCAATAAAAATGGTAGTATATAGAGATATATTTTTCGATTCATGGTCTTTAAATTTTTGTTCTTTGACTCTATACCTTACTATGGGTATTTGTGTCAAATACATTTTAGTATAACTCTCCAAGTTTACTGCGATTATCTTTCCATAGCAGATCATCTAGTTGATTGACTTGACCATCTGCATTCAAATCAGCCGAAAGGTAGCTATCTTGTTGGCCGTTATTATTTTTAATAAAATTCATATCCTCACTATTAATCACGTGATTATTATCTAAATCGCCAGCAATCATTGTCCAAGTATGGCCACTTAGTTTTTGTTGATGAACGCCTTCTGCTTTAGATTGTGCTTGTGTGAAGTCATAAACAAAATTCGGCGCATTCGTTAGAATGGCTTCACTGCTAAGTATAGCTAAATGAGATCGGTGCGCAACACCGATTCGATAATAACCATCAGCCACCCCTTCAAAGTTGACACCGGGTGTGCCATCTAATTCCATTACGAAACCATCTTTGCGAAGCAGTACTGCTTTTTCAGCAATGATATTATCGAAATTATCTTCATCTCTCAATTGTATTAGTACCCAGTCTACGGTATCTTCTGGAATACTCGTCATACTTTCATCGCCGAGGTAGTTGTAAGGTGCCGCTCCATAAGGCTGATTCATGGGTAAAAGTCCATTATCTGCAAGATGCGTACGCATAGATTGAGAACCATCGTAAAATCCTTCTAGGAAGACACGCATTTGCAGACATGCACATACGGTAGGCACCTGAGGGGTATAGTAACACTCAGGTGGAACTAAGTTAGAAGGGTTAATTAGGTTTGGCCGATTGGCTATTAGGTTAGAATTGAGGAAGGTATTGTCTAAAGAAGAGTCACTGGCGCCCAGCCACTCTTGTAGTAAGGATGCGAATACTGTGCGATAATCATGTTGTAATTGAGAAGCATTTGGTGCCCCAGGATTATCTTGTATATTTAAGTCAATGTTATCGCCATGCACACCACTTTGTACACCTTTACCAATCACAAACATGGAACTTAATGTTCCGTGATCAGTACCATAACTTCCGTTCTGAATGATTTTACGGCCAAATTCAGAGAAAATTACGGTTACTACTTTATCATCAAGGCCCAGTCCTGCCAAATCATCTTGGAAGGCAGTCATAGCTGAGCCAATACCGCCTAGTAAATCAGCATGACGACCAATTCTAGTATCCAAAGGATCAACTTCTGCACCGTGTGTGTCGAAGCCTCCGGTGGTAGCCATAAATATCTTTGTACGCGAGCCACCATTCAACATTCTAGCAATGGTTTTTAGTTGATTACCCAGATTGTTGTTCGGATAATTGCTTGCATTAGTACCATTGATGAAGGTCTCAGAAATACGTTGTGCATAAACATTCACACTACTATCAATCCCCATAATATGTTGAAGCATTTCTCCTTGTTCTGTATTTGGGAAGTCTGTAATTGGCGCACCTCCTAAAGAAGAAATGAGGGTGTAAAACCCTGCTGGATCTTGGCCTGAAAGGTTGATTTCATAATTGTGTTCCTCGAAAGTATGGAAACCTGTAGCATTCATATTTCCAAATAGGATACCGAGCGGGTCAGGCTCTCCTATAAAAGGATTACCAGAATAACCAGGATAACGATCTTCTAGAAAACGACCTACCCAGCCACTAGGAATATTATTTAAATTTCCTCCCGAGCCTGTCAACCAATTATCGAGTGATTTAAAGTGAGATTTATTGGGCTGTGCATAACCTACTCTTTGAATAACATTGAGCATGCCATCATCGTATAGATTTTTAAATCCAGTTAGACTAGGATGTAAACCTATTTGCTGGTTGTCTGGCAAATTTGGATCTAGGGTGATCAGCGAACTTTCTGGTAAGCGAATATCTGGACGAAAATTGGCATATTCCGACATTTGATTGAGTGGAACAGTAGTATTGATAATATCATTTCCACCGTTTAGGAAGATGATGACCATTGATCTATCCGTTACTTCGCAAGGATTTAGATAGAAGGGACTGGTAGCAGCGAGCGAGCGAACAGGTAATCCACCTGCTACTAAAGGATAGAATCCCATTGCTGCTGATTTTTTAAAGAAATTTCTTCTATTCATGATTTGATTGCTGTTAAGTTTAAGCGTTTTCTGTTGTAATGAACTGTCTGTTCAATTGGTATGAGGCAAAAGAAAACGACTAAAAAGTTTGATACTCAGGGGAAGCCACAACTGCTTCGAATAAATCAGTTAGTGCAACTCGGACAGCTGTATCATCGCCCGAAGCTAGATAACCTTGCCATTCAAACATCCAGTTGATAGGACTCAACTGGCCAAGTAGCTTTTGACGGAAATACTCGTATCGTTCGCCTGTTGGCAGCTCAGGAAGTGCTAATTGTAGAAATTGCTGCACAAGCTCATCTGCATATTCGTGATTTACAAAAGTGTCTCGAAAAAAGCTAACGACTTCTGCTTTGAAGGGAATTGTTCGATTACTTTTTACCGTTTTTCCCTCGAGTAGTGTATAGCTAAGTTTGTAGCGCGGAGCAATATTCGCCTGATCAAACCATGATTTGCTGTATCCAGGAGCTTTATAAAAGCCAGGATAGCCCTCTACAGAGCGGGGATAAAAGTCAAATCCCATCGGGAAGAGGTTATTATCGATAAACCATCTAGCTGTTTTGTAATAATTATCCGCATCTTCATTTAAAACACCTAGCTGATTGGCATTAAATAAATTAATACTAGTGAGGTAAAGCTCAAGAGGAGATTTTATTTTTCCACCAATAATTTCATTGTTACTATTGTTGTCATCTTCATCATAAAAGTGGACACTTGTAAGTAGTGTTTCAATGGTAGGTTGAATTTCATAATTATCCTGATAAAGCTGATGGGCTAAGGGGGTGATGATATCATTTTCGATTTCTTCATTTAGCCGATCGCTGACAAAGAAACGGTATAGCCTTCGAACAAAAGAGCGAGCAGTTTCCTCTTTGTTAAAGATCATATCCACGAAATCTTTGAATTCGCGATACATATCCTGCTTATTGAAAGCGCCAAGAATTTGGTGATAGTCAAAAGCTGCGCTAAAAGTCTTATTCCCAGGATCATGATTGCCATAACCTGCTGTTCCTGTGGCTAGGCCCGTTTCAGGATCTTTGTTTGCAAAGTTACTATCTCTGAAACCGGTTAATACCCGGGCTGCTTCCTGAATATCATGTTCTGTATAATTGGTGTAATCGCCATCCCCTCGTTGCTCTCCTTTAAGGATAGTGAATAGTTCAAAAAATTCACGTGCATAGTTTTCGTTAGGGCTATTTTTTTTGTTTGTATTGTTATTTAGATAGCGTTGCATTTTGCTATCTAAAGTCACTTTGTATGCTAAGTCTTTAATATTTCCTAGAGCAAATAATTGGAATAAGCGCACGAGATCAAAAATGCGCCAATCATTATCAATTTCAGTAACAAAGATAGAGTGCCAAAAGATGGTCAGTTTATGTCTGATGGAGGTGTCCTGCAACATTTCATTGATAAGCCAAAACCAAACAGCCGTGCGCTGCCTTCCAGCACTGCCGGGGTTCATTTCATAAGGACCTGTGGTAAGCCAAGGCGTATTTTCGCCATTCACCCAATCAATAGGACCTTCAGGATGTACGTAAGGAGGGACGTCAAATAGTTTTTGAACGGCTTGTATCGCTGTCATATTGGCAAATTCAACCATGCGTTCAGGCGTAACATGGTATGTGGCTCTGCGCAATAGATGAGCAGCTAAGCGCTCTCCTAGAGCCCCTTGTCGCGTTTCTAGTGAAGCCATTAATAAGTTTTTAAGTGAGCTGAAGTTTAAGTTCGTTCAGCATTTATTTTGTGATAAATGAAAATCAATTTGTAATTACTTAGAAAAAAATAGGCAGACAATATTTTACAATTGCTGCTAGAATGGTAACAGGAGTATCAAAGTATATAACTACATGGCAAGTGCCTACACTAGATTTAACCACTCGCTTAAGGAGCAGCATGCTATGAAGGGTAATAAGTCTGTGCAGACTTGCATCAAATTTTTCACCTGGGTATGCTAATGCCTCTAATATAATTAAAATTTAGCTTTATTCCTATTCCTCAAATGATAATTGTATAAACTGTGTTTCTTGGCTTACATTAAAGTTGTTATCAGTTACAATAATGAGTTTAGATTTGTCATGACTCCAACACATACCTTCGGCATTGTCTATTCGCTTTAACTGACCTTCCCAAATAGCTTTGTCAAAATCAAAAAGGAGTATAGGGCGAAGTATCTTTGTTTCATCCGGCAGATCGCAAATATTAAGGTGTTGTATATTATCTGCTTCCGCTAAATTAATTAAATAAATGCGGATACTATTCTTTTTAAGTATAGGGAAATATGCTCTTTCTAATACCAAAAAAAGGTCTCCTTTCCAGTGCAATAATTCGGTAAGACCATTTCCATTTAGGCCTTTGTTGGCAAGGTTAAGCAATGGATAAGCATATTCGGCTACCGCTTTTCCTGCTAGGTCAAGTTCTACTATTCGAGTAATTCCTGATACTTTATCTGTAATGCCACAACTGCTCTCTGTTATTAGGGCACTTTCCAATCCTAAAAAAAGACGTGTGCCATCATCCGAAAAAGTCATTCCTTCAAAGCCACTATTCTGCCTCATCTTCTTGAATTTCTTAGGTAACTTAATTTCATCTGGCGATTGACCATCTAGTTGATTTTTAAAGAGATAGGACTTTCTATTGCGTTCATCAGCGATATACAAAACCTCAGTAACTGGATGAATTCTAAGCGATTCATTTTCCCCTTTTTTAGGAAGGGTATAGGTTAATCCCTGAAATGCTATTTCAAACTCTTCATTAATAGTTATGGTATAGTACCGAGCATTAGGTTTATCAGCTACAACTAGGTATTCGCCTGCCTGTAACCCTCTAGTGATGCCTGACAAGCCACCAATTTTTGTTTCTTGAAAAGCTTGATCATGTGGGATAATTTTTATGTCCTCAAATCTAATGGTAGGAAGCTGTGATTGTGCGGATAGGCTAGTGATAGCAAAGAGCATTAAAAAAGAACAAGTGATTTTCATATTTAGAGGTATTTAATTATTCTTGATTTTGCATATTATGCAAATGCATAAAAGCTTGCTAGTGTCTCTTGAAGCCTACTCCCTAATTGTGTTTAGAGCTTTGTATTTAGGACTTTCCATTTAAAAAATATAAGCTTTATAGATGTAGATTTTAAGCAAAAATCATCAGGAACTTTCCTATCGTCAGTTACCTACTATTTTTGAGCTGACGCCGTGCCTGCCGGTTGGCAGGAATTTATTATACAAGCAATTTTGACCAGCTGCTTAAATAATCGCGAAGTGCTTGATCTTAATTGGGGTATTTTTTTAAAAATGGAATACTGGGAGGTCAAAAAGAATAGGAATTTAGCAATAAACAAGTAGCTCTGAATATGAGCCAAGCGTAAGGACAACTTTTTAGCAAAATATAGGATTAGGTGATAAAATGAAAGTCCGCATTCTCAGCTAAGCTGAAAATGCGGACTGACTTTTATTAATTTATTATCTAAGCAGAGTAACATCGCCTTTGAAGATGAGGACTTGTCCATCATTGAACTCTACCTCTGCGATGAAGACATAGACGCCCGTATTTACTTCTTGCCCTCTATGGTTACCATTCCAACCAAAAGCGGGATCATTGGGTTGGAAGTTCTGAACTTCGAATAAAGATTCTCCCCATCTACTATAGATGTAGAAGGATTTGATTTGCGTAACCTGAGGCCCTGCTTGGATGTAGAAGATATCATTATTTCATCTTCATTAGGCGAGAAGACATTTGGAATAAAGACAGGCCTT
>JAKVCU010000040.1 GCA_022448955.1 Saprospiraceae bacterium | reverse complement strand
ACCATAAACAGAAACTAGTGAATCTAAACCGAAACCTCCTGCCTCTGGAACTAAGATTGATCCAACTTCTGTACCAAATTGAATACCAGAGGTATCAGTTTGAAGAGCTACACCATTAATATGGTTGTTTGCTAACTGACGCATTGCATTCCAAAGGTTACGAGGTGCCACTGAGTAGCTACGATCAATACGCTGCTCATACCAGAAACCAAACTGGATAGAGTGACGTCCTTTTTCAGATCCACCAGGAAGGATATCAAAGTTAGCGTTACCCATGAATGTGTAACGATCATTTTGAGTATTATTTACTCTGTTATAAACAGCTCCTACATTTGAGTGGAAATTCCAAGTATTTGTATTTCTAAATAGCTGACCGTTCTGAGCTAAGAATTCTTCTCTAGTCAAAAGGTCTCCTAAATCTGTCAAATCTGGCAAGAAATAAGTACCTACTTGACCATTTACATTTTCACTAAAATCAAATGGTAAAATATTATTGAAATTAGCTAAAGTCTCATTATAAGGACTTGGAGTATAAGATCTTAGTACTGGACGGTAATCATTGTGTAAGAAATAAGGGTTACCATCATCATCTGCCTCAACACTAATTGAAGGTAAGAACTCAATATCGTAAGTACCATAGTGTCCATAACGGAATAGATTTTGTCCATGGCGCAAGTCAGCTACATCAGACTCTTGACGCTGGAAACCAAACTGTAAAGAGTAAGAAGCATTCTGAATAACAGATGCTTTCTCTGCTTGTGCTCCTTCATCACCTGAAGCACCACCACGACCACCTAAACGGTGACGGAAACGGAAGTTACCACGATAAACCAAGCTGTTTTGAGCTGGGTTATTGTGGCTATTTAATAATCTCCATCTACTTCCACCAGGTCCACCAGGTCCTGGAGTAAAGAAGTTTTCTGTATCACTGTATGTACCTGTTAAGGTAACATCGATTGCATCGCTCAAACGAGCATCAATCTTTGCAGTTAAATCACGACGAGTACGCTCTTCATTTGGACGATAGTCTAAAGCTTCTGCATCTTCATCAACTAAGTAATCTGCAGCTACGAAGTCTACACCTCCAATATCTAAAAGAGGATTCGCCTCTAATTCAAGACGCTTCGCTTCGTTTACTCTAAATACATCGACTGCTGGTGGATCATCATCAAACTGGTAAGTGTAACGACCAGAAAGACGGAAGCCAAGAATCGAAGTTCCATCGCTTTTCTTTAAGATCGGACCGCTTAAGTTGAAACCAGCCAAGCTTTGGCGGTATGGATCAAGATATTCTGAAGTTTCCACTTCAAAACCACCAGAAAACTTTTGAGAAGGCCCTTTAGTCGTGATAGAAATGATACCTCCCGTTACATCACCATACTGTGCTTCTACACCACCAGTGATGACCTGAAGTTGTTCAATTTCTGATTCTGGGACTAGGTTACCAGAAACACGAATACCATCTACGTAGTAATCCGTTGCATTCGAACGGGAACCACGAATGGTCACTGCACTCCCTTCATCAGCAGATGAAAGACCCGCAGTTGTTGCCGCTAGGGCGTTAATGTTACGCGTTGGTAACTGACGAATGTTTTCTGAGGTTATCGTCGCCCCTTGTGTAGTATTATCAAAATCGACTAGCGGAACTTTATATTCCGTAACGACAACTACATCAAGGTCAATAGCATCAGAGGTCATCGTAATGTCCAGTTTATTTACCTTACCTGCTGATACTTTAATTCCAGTAACACGTTGTGTTGAGAAGCCAATATAACTTACTTCAACAGCGTAAGTTCCGGCTTCCAAGGCAGAAAAGATATAGTTACCATCAAAATCTGTGGAAACTACTGCTTTCTGTACATCGTTTTGGAAAAGTACAACATTGGCAAAAATAACTGGCTCTCCACTTTCTTCGGCCACTTTACCTTCCAGCGTAGTTTGGGCTACGGCTACAGTTGCGCTCAAAGAAAACAATAAAAAAAAGAGTAAATAACGTGCCATAAATCAAGTTTTTAAATTCGATCAAACGAACAAGATCAATGAACGTGTTTTCAGGTAGGCTCAGTTGTTAAGATGATAGTAACAGTTTCCTTCATCTTAGAAAAGGCACTTTTTGGTATTGATTCAGTAGACATTTGACGCTTTTGGCTAGGGCTTTTTAGATGCTATTGTAAACAATCAAAAAGTATCACTTTAAATGTTGGCTGAAGTCTCCTTTAAACATGCTCTTAGACCAATGCACAATGTTAAGAAAATTCAAATGCATTTCAAAAAAAATCACTTTTGGCTTGTCTTTATACTGACATTAGATGAGTACAAAAAATGGCATATAAGACATCCTTGCCTAAGTAAAGTTTATAAAATGACGGTCAAATGGTAGTTTTATAGCTTTATCCTAAAATCTACTACAAGAAAACTACCTCCTTCTTTATTTCCATCTGGAAAGGGCTAATCTTTAAAGCTGGAGTTTGCAATACATTCACAAATGTACTCATTACAATTGAGCAAACTGAGTAAAAATATTTTAAAAGTCAGGTTCCTAAATTCAATTCACCTATCATTTCCTGATTTTTTTCTTTTTAAAAGGCTTAAAAATAAGGATTCGCTTTTTACATTTTGCGTGAGGAGGGAACGAGCGTCTGATATCTGACAAATCTTCATTTAGCCATAACTAATAGTATGCTTCTTTGGGTAAGCGGCTAGTCAAAATTGCTTGTAACATAAATTCCTGCCAGCCGGCAGGCACAGTTTCGGGCAAACTACTTACTACTTTTTCTTTATTTAAAGAATTAATAAAAATTTGTTTGTAATGAGTGGAAGTCTGTTATTTTTGTCTTTGTTATTTTTCGAATCATGATTAAGCGCAATAATGAAGAAATACTTTTTGTTAGCCATTTCCACTTTATTATTATGGAGATGCGAGAATAATACAGACCTTAGTAATGATATATTTTTCGAGGAATATTATGTTCGGTATTTGGAAACTGAAAAGGAATTGAAAGCATATGCGACCTTTCTGGAGGGAGATTCTATACAAAACGCTAAACCAAAGATATTTTTTGGAGGTGTCGCTTTCCAAAATAGTGGTATGGAGGTAAGAAATTTGCCGAAAGGCGTCGTAAAATATAGTATCACTAATAACAATGTATCCTATAATAGTCCCTTCAGGTTTCGATATAGAAATGAGGAAGGACAAGCAGTGGAAGAGCGCTTAAATATGAAGCCATTGGGTGATTTCTTTGTAAAAGACCAAATTAGTCTTTCAAAAGGTATGACCTTAGTAATCAACAATGGTAGTTTATCGGAAGACGAACAATTAATTTTATTGTTTAGTGATGAAAAAAACAGGGCATTCTCAATACCAATTATGGGCCCTAGTGATCAAATAGAATATGTTTTCACGAGCGATCAAATTAAAAACTTATCAGAGGGGAAAGGACAACTCTATGTAGTAAAAAAACAAAGTAAGGTAAAAGAAGATAATAATCGAAGTATATCTTCCAATGTGGAATTCTACTCAAAAACACTCGAAATTTATATAGAAAAATAAAAAATTTCAAAAACTATTGGCAAGCCTTCCCACTTTGAGTGAAGATATTATTATCTTTGCCCTCAATTTGGGCTCATCCTAATAAAATAGGGTGAAAAGGCCTTAAAATTGAATCGAAAGGCCTTATCCCTCCGTCGTAAAGGATGACTGTTTAACATCCACAAAATCAAAGCATAATGCCAAAGGATACGTCCATCAAGTCAGTTTTAATTATTGGTAGTGGTCCAATAATTATCGGCCAAGCCTGCGAGTTTGATTATTCTGGATCTCAAGCATCTAGATCTCTTCGCGAGGAAGGTATCGAAGTGAGTCTTATCAACTCTAACCCTGCTACCATTATGACAGATTCCGTTACTGCGGATCATATTTATCTACTTCCTTTAACTGTAGAAAGTATTGTCCAAGTCTTGGAGGATCGTCAGATTGATGCTGTTCTACCTACCATGGGAGGACAAACAGCCCTAAACTTAGCTATTGAAGCTGGGAAGTTAGGCGTTTGGGAAAAATATAACATTCGCTTGATCGGGGTTGACCTTGATGCCATTGAATTGGCAGAAAATAGAGAAGCCTTCCGACAACATATGATTGATATCGGACTTAAAGTTGCCCCATCTTATATTGCCAACTCTTTTCTAGAGGGTAAAGATGCCGCACAAAAAATTGGTTATCCTTTGGTAATTCGTCCTTCTTATACCCTTGGTGGTACTGGTGGTGGTTTTGTGCACAAAGCAGAAGAATTTGACAATGCGCTTAGAAGAGGTTTAAATATGTCTCCTACCCACGAAGTACTTGTTGAAAAGGCCGTACTTGGTTGGAAAGAGTTTGAGCTAGAGCTTTTGAGGGATGCCAATGATAATGTCATTATCATTTGTACTGTTGAGAATCTTGATCCAATGGGTATCCATACAGGAGATAGTATTACAGTAGCACCTGCGATGACCCTTTCTGATACCGCTTATCAGCAAATGCGTGATGAGGCAATTCAGGCAATGCGTTCTTTAGGAAACTTTGCGGGAGGTTGTAATATCCAATTCTCACAAAATCCAGAAACAGAAGAATTAATCGTTATAGAAATTAACCCAAGGGTTTCGCGTTCTTCTGCCTTAGCAAGTAAAGCAACAGGATATCCTATTGCAAAAATTGCTGCAAAACTGGCAATTGGTTATACACTTGACGAGTTAAAGAACCAAATTACTAAAACGACATCAGCATATTTTGAGCCTACTTTAGACTATGTGATCGTAAAAATGCCTAGATGGAACTTTGAAAAATTCCATGGTGCAGATCATACACTTGGATTACAGATGAAATCTGTTGGTGAGGTAATGGGAATCGGACGTAATTTCCAAGAGGCACTTCAAAAGGCGTGTCAGTCACTTGAAAATAACCGCATGGGATTAGGTGCGGATATGAAGGAATGGATTAAAACTTCAGATATCTTAGAAAGATTAGAGAAGGCTAGTGAAGATAGAATTTTCAGATTGAAGGATGCATTAAGGCTTGGTGTTCCAGAAAAAACAATCCAAAAGTTAACCCATATCGATCCATGGTTTATCAAACAAATCAAGGATTTGGTCAAGAAGGAACAAAAACTACAACGTTATAATGTTGCAGAAGATATTCCACAGGCGTTTTTCTTAGAACTCAAGCAAGCTGGATACTCAGATTCTCAAATTGCTTGGTTATTGCGTATTGATGAAGAGGAAGTAACCAAACAAAGAAAAAAATTAGGAATCAGAAGAACCTACAAAATTGTAGATACTTGCGCTGCTGAGTTTGAAGCTCAAACACCCTACTTCTATTCTACTTTCGATTATGAAAATGAAAGCATCCCAACTGATAAGAAAAAAATAATTGTATTGGGGGCCGGTCCAAATAGAATTGGACAGGGTATTGAGTTTGATTATTGCTGTGTTCACGGATTATTAGCGATCAAAGAAGTAGGTTATGAAGCCATCATGGTCAACTGTAATCCAGAAACCGTGTCTACGGATTTCGATATGGCTGACAAGCTTTACTTCGAACCGGTATTCTGGGAGCATTTAGAAGAAATTCTAGAACTTGAAAAGCCCGAAGGGGTTATCGTTCAGCTTGGTGGACAAACCGCCTTAAAACTTGCACAAAAGTTTGATGAGAAAGGTATCAAAATTATTGGTACTAGTTATCAATCTTTAGATTTGGCAGAAGATCGTGGCGTGTTCTCTGATCTTCTGAAAGAATTAGATATTCCTTATCCAAGATATGGTGCCTCTTCAGATGCAGATGAAGCACTACAAATAGCAAACGAAGTAGGCTACCCTGTATTAGTAAGACCTTCTTATGTACTTGGTGGGCAAAGAATGAGAATTGTGATTAATGACGATGAACTAGAGCGTCATGTTCTTTCAATTTTCAAACATATGCCTAACAATAGAGTATTGATTGACCAATTCTTAGATCGTGCAAAAGAGGCAGAAATTGATGCTATTTGTGATGGTGATGATGTGCATATCATGGGTATTATGGAGCATATCGAACCAGCTGGTGTACACTCCGGCGATAGTTCGGCAGTATTACCTACCTACAGTCTATCAGTAGATGCTGTGAATAAAATGGTAGAGTACACCCACAAACTGGCAAAAGCATTAAATATTAAAGGTTTAATCAATATCCAGTTTGCGATTAAAGATGATAAAGTATATGTAATTGAGGCCAACCCAAGAGCTTCGCGTACAACGCCATTTATCGCTAAAGCCTACAAGGTACCTTACTTAAAGATTGCAACGAAAGTCATGATGGGTACACATAAGTTGAGAGACTTTGATATTAAGCCACAACCAAGTGGTTTTGCGATTAAAGTACCTGTTTTCTCTTTCAATAAATTCCCGAATGTAGATAAGAATCTTGGACCTGAGATGAGATCAACAGGGGAAGAAATCAGATTCATCAAAGATTTATCTGACCCATTCTTTATTGAATTAGATCGTCAGCGAAATATGTACTTGACTAGATAGATAAGTGCTTAGACAATTTTATTGTACCAGCAATTTTGACTAGCCGCTTAACATAAAAAGAGCCGCCCAAAAGGGTGGCTTTTTTTATTTCTTTTAAGAAAATTCAGGCATATATCCATAGCTTGCCCAAACGTTCTGTAGATAAGCGAGGCACTTCTCATCTTTGGTTTGCTGGTAAACAAATGCGGTAGTTGATGGTGAACTTACGAAGCTACCATCATTTTCTTGCAGTGTTAAAATACGATTCCAATCCAAAACTTCTTCTTCAAAACATTCTAAAGCATACAAAAATGCTGTCGATCTATTGTGAATCATAGTAGATGGCACCAATGCCAATTTTGCTTTGTGTTTCTGTACTAATTGATCTAACCATTCATTGTGTTCTTCAAATCGAAGTCCTGTTCTTTTCGCTTCAAGAAATAATTTTGGTAATAGTGTACCAACACCTATTGGAAATGAATCACGTTCTTTTACTTGACTTAGGCTTTGATTCAAAAATCGCATCCCCATTTCAATAGCTGTATCTAGTCCACTTGTTCCACGATCAGACCATTCTTTCAAAGCAGTAAGTGCTTTAAAAGTGCTAAGAATTCGGTCACTATAGAAACTAGATTTGTTGAAACTTCCCCAGCTTCCATCTTCATTCTGGTTAGCATGTAACCAAAGTAGAGCTAATGGAAATTGAGCTTCTCCAAACTCATTAGTTAGGTGTGCTGCCCATGCGATATTATATGATGAAGGAGCATCCTTATCTTCACTAAATTTGGCAATTACGAAAGATAATTTCTCCTGGATTTCGAACTGAATTGAATTCTTTGACTTAACCATAGCGATTTGTTTTATACGTTATCATGATCATAAAGCAAGATGTCTTGTCCAAACTTACAAGTGTGGATGCCCAGGGCATGGATCATCATCCATCAGACGGTATCAATTCAGTTTAAAAATAATTACTCTTTGGTCATCACTTTTGATATTACAAACTTAAGGCGTTCATGAATAGTCTATGTGGAGATATGTTCCAACTTAGTAGACTATTGTACCAATTGCCAGTATTCTTTAGTTCTTTTGCTTACTACTTTGTCGACCATCATTATTCCGTATTAATCATCCTTCCTGCTCTTGATTGTTTAATTATATACCACAATTCAGCTTCGGTTCTTACTCACTCAAATTATTATGAACTTGATGAGGATTAATTACTTAATATCTTCCGAAAAAATAGAGATAAGCACTAGTAGTCTGATACATTTATATTTTGTGGAGATGAATGGTATTGGAGCAGTTTGAAAACAGATCTTAGTATTTACAAACAATACATCAAGAGTATGTTCAAATTTTGTTCAAAGGGAGAACCAATGTTTTGAGCCTGCCTGCTAGTAAAGGTAGGGTTTTGGCTAAGACTTCGTGATGGAGCTTAGCGGGCTAAGTGACTGATCCAATCGGACGCTATGGTTTTCAAAGCATTGGTTTTCAGGTAGTAGAAAATTTAAACATGAACTGTGTTAAAAAGCAAACAAAAAAGTGATAACTTTTAAGTTTATAGATATTTGAGATAATAGTTATTATCAAACATGACTTGCTTTTTAACACAAGCAAAAACTTGTTTGACTAATTTATGCATAACGGCCACAGCTGCAACTCTATGAGGTTTGCCTTTGGTTCTAAGCCGTTGATAAAGTTCTTTGCAAGCTTGGTTATACCTGATGGCACTCCTTGTACAGATGTATAAAAGACTACGAACATAGTGTGCTCCCATTTTAGTAATTCGTCCTTTTTTTCGAACCGAAGAACCAGAGTAATGGGAGTTTGGTGTTAAACCGAAGTATTTACAAAGTGCTTCGCTGCTTTCGAAGTTTTCGAAACAGCTAGCAGCTAGCATCATTGCTCTTGCTGTTTTTTCACCAATCCCTACTACAGAACTAGCTAGAAGTTTTGCTTGATTAAAAGCTTCATCTTCTTCTAGGTCAGCCATTTGCTCTTCTAGCATCTTGATTTGTTGATCAATAACTTGAAGCGTTTGTTCATAAGCTTTACGAGCTGCTTTGTCAATAATAGGAAGCTGATCCAGAGCGTGGAGTTGATTTTTAAGCATCCTACTTTGTTTCATCATCGAATGATGTGCATTTTGTAATTGCTTGTGTTTAATACGATTGACTGATGGCATTTCATAGGTTTTTAGATCGAGCCGAAGGCCCATCATCGCTAGACAATAAGCTGCCTGATCATCCGTCTTATTACTTACACCTAAAGCATCCATAAAGGATTTACTTTTGTATGGACTCACTAAAGCAACTTTTATATGATGTTTAGTCAACAAATATATCAAAGTTGAACTGTAAGTGCCAGTTGGCTCTACTACACACAAACATTTGCCATCTAAGGTTCTAACCCAAGTTTCAATCTTTTTTAAACGATTTTTAATTTGCCCTTTCTCTTTTGATTGCGCATTAGTATCAAGTTTTATATAATCTAAGGTGTCTTTACTGACATCTATTCCATAAACATGAGTGAAAGCATTCATAATGATTCAATTAATTGAACTAGAGCTGTTATTATAGATCTTCATCGTGACACGAACTTTTAGTTTTTTAAACTGGTTCATTGAACTGTCCGATATTCTAACAGTAGCAGTAGGCCGGCAACATGTTTAACGGCATCTAAGTACCACACTCTTATCGCCTTGGACATACTGCTTCTTTTAATTTATTATTTTATTTTCACTTTTATGTTTATGCTCTAATGTACGATCCTCTTAGCACCCAAAATATACCATAATTGGAAAAATAAAAGCCCAAATACATGCATGATGTATTTGGGCTTTTTTGCCGAAAGGCTACAAAAAGTAGCTATTAGATCTTATTCAATAATTTAGTAGAAAAGATTTCACCATTCTTGCTAATTAACTGCACGAAATACGTTCCTTTTGGTAAATCACGAATATCAAACTGATCATTCGCAGAAGCATCAAACAGTTTTACTTGGCGGCCAGCAACATTGTAAATGGCCACACGATTAGCGACACCATTATCTTGAACGGAGAACAAACCACGAGATGGGTTTGGATAAACACGAACAACTTGCTTTTCTACTGTTGTTGTATTATTGGGTGATGCGTTGAAGTAATAAATCCCAGTAACCGATTGGCTTGAGTTATCTGCTTCAACAACATTTACTTCAATTACAGCAGAACCTTGGCTTGCATTTTCACCACCATTTGGAGGGTACACATGTACAATCATATCACCTTCTTCTTCACTTACCATTTCAAAATCCATTGAATTCGTAGTCGTGAGGTAGCATTGATTCTTATCACAAATGGCAGATGTCCATCCACTTTCAATAGAAACAACGTTTCTAGTCCAAGTGTAGGTCTTTGTAGAGCCAGATTCATTGACTACTTTACTATAACCTGCAATATCTGTATCTCCATCATTAACTTCAGATATAATCACATCTTCTGTAAGACTGAGTTGTGCACTTGCAGTCGCAACAGAAAAGAATGTAATCAAAATAAAAAGTATATTTCTTTTCATAGTTCCTTATTTTATGGTTACAGTCCCGAGAGTACAAAAGCGCTCGCCGGGACTGCAAAGATACATTTATAAAATTAGAAATGTATGGAAACCAACTAAATTGTCTAGCGGCTTACAGCAAACTTACGAGTGATTTGCTTGTCTACACTACGTACGTTCAAATAGTATAAGCCATTAGCTAAATTAGTGGTATTCAAATCGAAAGAGTGACGACCAGCAGCAAATTGTTCTACTGCGATTGTTTGAACCTTTTGACCTAAAGTATTTACTACATCAACTCTCAATTGCATAGACTCCGCTAAAGTGAAGTTGATTGTTGCATTAGCGCTAGTTGGGTTAGGGAAGATGTTCAATTGAGAAACTGCGTCTAATGTAGTAGTAGAATTAGGACCAAGAAGGTTAGCATAGATTACGTCTTCTACTTCATTTGCGAAGTTGCCGCCTTGAGCTAGGATGTTGCCATCTGGGTCAGATAAACGGAAATAACCTTCACCGTAGCTACAGCAAATACCATCGCCATAATCATCTACTACCTTCATGAAATAACAGCCGCTTGCAGGAACAATGACTTCTTGTGTTATCAATTGGTTGTTGCCATAAGCACCAGGATTAGCAGGGTTAGCTACACGTAAACCACCACCGTTAGGACCAACAATTTCGTTTCCACCAGAAGCAAGCACTTCACCAGCTTCGTTAGTAACCTCCCAGTAAGTTTCGTAGCCATAGTTATCTGTTAATAATTCAACAGTTAAGTTTTGGAACATCGTTTCCATCCCTGTTGCAATGCTTGCAACGACTACATCGTTAGATGCATCTTCATCGTCAGCACCATTGATAGATACTACGCTGATTTCTACATCTGTTGTTTCAGATAAAGAAACTTCTGCAAAAGAGATATCTGCGATACCGAAAGTACTTAATTCACCTTCCCACATCATAGTTTCTGCAACTGTACCATTAAGCGTTAAATTAAACGTGGCTGTAGTAATTGTGTCAGAACCTAAGTTTTGGAATTGGAAAGAAGGCACCACTGCAACATCGCCACAAATTGTTCCTTCAAAACCTGTGTAAGCTAAAATCCCACCATTGTTTGCACCAGATGGAGCTAAACACTGCCCAGAAGCGGCTACATAATCAGATACATTAGGTACCTGCCCGATTTCTGTAACCAAACGGTTTGGACAAATATGGTAAAGAGTTGGGAAATAAGAAATTTGGTAAGCATTTGCAATACCTGCATTATCAATAATTGGATATCCAGTGCCTGTAATCCAGTCACCAGCTGTATTGCCACCAGTACCTTCTAAATCTGCTTGAGTAGTAGAAGCATCACCTTCGATCATAAAAACGAAAATATCATCAGCACCATCTGGGCCATGCTCTTCCCAAAGTTCTTCCAAAACACCACTCTGGTGGTAACTCCAACAAGGAGGACACCAAGTAGCAGATACGTCAAGAACAACAGATTTACCTTGGTCTAACAAGTCATATAAATTGTGTTCAACACCATTAATATCTGTAGCCGTAAAATCAGGAGCAATACTTCCATCAGGAAGCTGCGCGAAAGCCGTCTGACCTAGGAAAAGAAGGAAAGCTGCTAGTGTAAAGATTCTTTTCATAACGTTCAATTAAAATAGGTTAATATGAAAATATTTAAATTTATTACAAATGTAGAAGAGTGAGCAAAGCGTGCCAAACAATGCTTTTTTATTTTATGGAAACTAGGAGACAATTTTAAATAAAATTATCCTCTATTCATCATTGGCAAGACATATTTCTAAAGTTCCGAAAATTACAAAACAATTCTCTTCTGAAGTATTTTTTTGTAAAATTTATATTTTAATTACCACTTTTCCGATGGTTTTCCCTGATTGAAACATCAAAACAGCATCTTTCAAATCTTTAAAATCATATAAATGCCCTACTAATGGTTTTGGCATTTGAAAATCAGCAAGTTCCCTCAATAGGCTATGCATTAAATCTGCTTGCTGATACAGCCAAATTAAATTGAAGCCCATCAAGGCTTTATTTTCCTCAATGATTTTCTGAGGATCAATCATTGGTCGAGTGAGGTAATGAAAAATTAATTTTAGGTAATTTGGACGTTTTCCAACTGATGCATATCGAGCAGATCCATATACGACTACTCTTCCTTGAGGAGCCAAGCGATTATAACTGCTTTTGAAAATATGCCCTCCGATACATTCCATCACGATATGCAAATCTCTTCCATCTAATGCCTCATCCAAATCCTTTTTAAAATTCCTACTCCGAACAATTCCTCGGTCATAGCCTTCTTTTTCCAATAGCTCCAGCTTATTTGCATTTCCAACAGTACCTATTGTAAATGCCCCATATTGTTTTGCAATACGATTAGCCCAGATTCCTACTCCACCTGCTGCACTATGAATCAAAACATTTTGACCTTCTTGAATATTCCCCAAAAACTTTAGGCCATAATAGGCAGTTAGCACCTGTACCAAATAAGATGCTCCTTCTTCATAGTTCCAATCTTCTGGAATAGGAATGACATATCTTTGATCGATATTCAGGCCAGTCGTATATGCTCCAAATCGGGTAACCCCCATCACACGATCACCTACTTCTAGCTGTTCTACCTCATTGCCAATGGCAACTACTTCTCCTGAAAACTCTAGCCCTGGAGTGAAGGTTCCTTCGGGTGTGGCGCCATATAAACCCCAAATAGCAAAAACATCTGCGAAATTCAATCCAATGGCCTTTACGGCAATGCTAACTTCATGCGGAGCAGGTGCTGCAATTGTTTTATCTTTCAACTGCATATTTCCCAAACTACCTGCTACCAATTCATAAGTTTGTGCTTTCATTTTTAAGCATTTTTTATTTGATACTTTCGTAAAAGTCCTGAGCTTCTTTTTCAAAAACTTTTCTTCATCATGGATATACATCCCATCAAAGTGCCTCACAACTCAAAAGCTGTAGATGACCATTTCCATCAATCGATTCCGTCTTTATATTTTACTATCTCTAATTTTCATTTTGAAGCAATATGCTTAAGTATCGGTCTTTTTTTAAGGTCCGATTCATGAATTATTATTTTAACTCATCATTGCGGTCGCTTTTATACATTCTGGCTTCGATAAGATATCATATTTGGTATAATCTCGAATAAAGGAAGGCAATTCTTTTTGAAAATTCCAAATAGAACAAATAAATTAGGCGTGAAGTAAAAATTAGAAGAGCATGCCAAAAGCAACCGATACGATCAAAAAAATTGAATTAACAGAAGAAAATCAAATAGATGAACTTCTCGGCCCGCCTCCTCAATGGATGACCAAATTGGGTTATGGAACTTTTACTGCGCTCCTCATCATTGGTCTTTTATTAACTTCAATACAATATGCGGATACGATCCCTGCATCTGTTCAAATTTATAGTGAGTATCCCCCAGTAAGAGTAAAGAGCAAAAAAGCAGGTCAAATTGAAAGGATTTTTGTAAAAAACTTCAGTCTAGTTGAAAAAAATGTGCCACTTGCAAAAATGGAAACCTCTGCCAAATGGGAAGACATTCAAACGTTAAAGTTTTTTTTGGCGCAAGCCATAACCCTACCTAATCATTTGCAGTATGCCAATTTAGTTCCGCCAAGTCATCTCGCTCTAGGCGAAATTCGAGCAGACTATGCTTCTTTCATAGAAGCTTTATCTGATTATAAATACCAATTACAACAAGATAATTTTGATCAAATTGTTGCTTCTCTAGCTAACCAAATAGATTCAAGAACAGCTTATAAAGATTCGATAGATAGACAAATTGGATACCAAGAGCAAAAAATTACTATCGCGGACAGTGCATACCAAAGAGAAGAAACCTTGATGGTAGATCGATACACTACTGTTATAGAATTGGAAGATGCCAAAAGGAATTTGGCGCAAGCCAAACAAGAACTAGAAGGGCTAAAGAATGAGCAGAAAAGAAATGATATTCTACTAAAAGACCTACAATCCCAAAGTCTAGAAGTAAAACTCAGAGAATCCAACCAAACACACATCAGTCGTCTGAGATGTGAAAGTCAATTCCAACTACTACAAGCGAGTATAGAAGCTTGGGAAGAAGAAAATCTACTGATTGCCCCCATTGCGGGAAAGGTCTCTATGTCCATGATATGGTATGAAGGCCAATATGTAGAGCTTGAAACGCCAGTATTTACTATTTTGTCAGATCAAAAAGAAACAATGATCATAGGTAAAGCACAAGTGGCCCCTAATCGAATGGGTAAAATAAAAAAAGGAAGTCAGGCTTTTATCCACTTGGACAACTTTCCCCAGACTGAATTCGGGGTGATTAAAAGTACCATTGGTAACATTTCCCTCTCCCCCGAAAATGGATTCTATTATGTCGATCTTAACATTGATTATCCTATTCAAACGACCTATGAAGAAGACATTCCCTATCAAGCAGAACTACAAGGTACAGCTTATATCCAGACAAAAAGAAGAAGCCTATTTCATCGTATTTTTGATCGTTTCAAAAATGAACGTTATAATCGGTAGTCTTTGTTGATTGTTGATTATTGATTGTTGATTGTTGATTGTTGATTATTGATTGTTGATTGTTGATTGTTGATTGTTGATTGTTGATTGTTGATTGTTGATTGTTGTTTGTGGATTTGTTATTG
>JAKVCU010000004.1:71371-76392 GCA_022448955.1 Saprospiraceae bacterium | reverse complement strand
AGTGGTCCTACATCTCCATCACCATCTGTATCCGCTCCGTTACCTGGTGTTGAGTCGCTATCTTGCTCGTTAGCATCTGTTACTTCTGCCAAGTTCACATAGTCCCCTGTCGCAAGTACCGTCGCTGTAATATTTAGGGTAACCGTTTCTCCGATTCCCATATCACCGATTGTCCATACACCTGAGCCTGCATCATAAGCTCCATCTGAACTTACATAATTAAAACCACTTGGTAACTGGTCTGTAACCTCCACTCCTGTTGCTGGAGCAGGGCCATCGTTTGTTACTGTGATTGTAAAGATTACATCCGTTCCAACATCTGGTGTAGAGTTATCTACTATTTTCACTAGAGATAAATCAATAATCTCAAGCACTGTGAATGTAGCTTCAGCTGAAGCTGAAGCACCACATAAGTCTGCACCAGTTTGAGCACCTACTGTACCAATTGCATTAGCAGTTCCTTCGAGGTCAACTACTGTATTTGTTATGATACTTGGAAGTGTACATGTATAAGATGAAGACTCGCCGACTGCAAGACTTACAAATGTAATCTCACAATCGATATTTCCATTATTATCTGTAATGATGACATCTTCTAATGGAATATCACCCGTATTTGTTACTGTAACGGTAATTATTCCATCATTACCGTAAACTATATCTTGACTAGCTGGATTAACTGTAATTGTTAATTCTGGGTTAGCAACATCTACTGTTACTTCATCCATATTGTTGACTTCGCCAATAAAGAATTCATTACCGTTATTGTCTACAAAGTAAACATCAGCCATATCCATTGCTACATTCACTGTTGTCGCGTTTAACGTCAATGAATATTCGAATACAAATTCTTCATCTGACACACCATCTCCGTCATTATCAAAGAACTCAATAATTTCATTGTTATTAATATCAGAAGATTCTACAAACTCTGGGCTATTAACATCCAATGTACCTATCAAATTATTATCATTAAGCATGATATTTCTCAATTGAACACCGGTTGCACCACCTAATAATCTAATCGTTAAGTCATAATTCACCTCCTCTCCTGTACATATTTGGTCTTTATCTGCATTCTTCTCTACGTTAATCCATACACCTGTATAATTAGATGGATCCTCATCTGTAACTGGATCACCAAATGGATTTCCATTCCCACCAATTGGCTGACCTACTACATCAGCAATATTAGTGTACATACCTAACTGAGCGGCTCCTGTCATTGTACAAGTTATAGATTCGCCTGCTGCCAAGAATGGAATTGTACAAACCATACCTTCTTGATCATCTGTCACTACTAGATCAGTCAAGTCAAGTGTTCCTGTATTTGTTACTACATATTCCCAGGTAATTGTCGGTACATTGTTTGGATCAACTAGGATTATCACACCTGGTGAATCATCCGCATCTTGACCATTTGTAGATTTCTCAATATCCACAGATGCAGTCATTTGAACTGGATCAACAGTTACACCATCACCATCATCTTCATCTTCTGGATCATCATCTACAACATCATCACCATCAGTATCCACACCATTATCTGGAGTAGAGTCAATATCATCTTCATTTGCATCTGTTACCTCAGAAAGATTAATATAGTCTCCATCAGCTAATACAGTTACTGTAATTTCTAATGTTACTAATTGACCTACAGTAAGGTTTCCAATATTCCATAATCCAGTTGCATCATTATATACCGTAGCTGCTTCCGCAATATGTGAAACATAAGCGTAACCACTTGGTAACTGATCTGAAACAATTACTCCTGAAGCATTATTGGGTCCCTTATTCTCTAATGTAATTGTGAACACAATATCACTTCCTTCATCTGGAGTTGTATTACTTACATATTTTTCCAGTTCTAAGTCAATTACTTCTAAGTCACCACAGGCATCATCTGTCTGCTCTGGTGTACCGTCATTTGTTAAGTCAAGTTCTGTTATGTTGTACAGACCTTCGCCTAGCTGTGGTGTGCCATTTGTCCCGCCACATAATGTATAGATATCATCACCTTGTCCATTACTTACATTCAATGTTACATTCACTGTAACTGTATATGTGTGCGTTACACCTGCTGCAATCACTTGATCGTCTGCTAGTATCCAAGGTCCTATACCTACTAAGGCATTAGCTGTATTACCTGGTGCGTCGGATACGTACGATGCTGAATTGATCGTTACATCATCATCATAGCCCGGCACATCCGTCAAGTCATATGCACCTGCTGCTGCGCCTGAGTTATTCACAACAACTGTGTAAACTACATTATGAGATCCATTTGCTTGTTGTATCGCACTTACAAAACTCTTCTCGTGATCAATTGCTGGTAAGTCACCACAGGCATCATCTGTCTGCTCTGGTGTTCCATCATTCGTCAAGTCAAGTTCTGTCATATTGTACAGACCTTCGCCTGCTTGTGGTGTACCATTTGTCTCACCACATGCTGTATAATCATCATCACCTTGTCCATCTGTGATGCTAATGCTCACATTTACCGTAAGGGTATAGATATGTGTACTATTTGCTCCAATCGTTTGGTCATCCGCTAATGTCCATGGGCCAGTGCCTGCTAAAGCGCCACCTGCATTACCCGTAGCATCTGATGTGTATGATGCTGAATTGATCGTTACATCGTCATCAAAGCTTGGGATATCTGTCAAATCATATGATCCTACCACTGCACCACTGTTATTCACTGTAACTTCATACGTTACCGTAAACGTACCATTCGCATTTGGTATCGCACTTACAAAACTCTTCTCGTGATCAATTGCTGGTAAGTCACCACAGGCATCATCTGTCTGCTCTGGTGTTCCATCATTTGTCAAGTCAAGTTCTGTCATATTGTACAGACCTTCGCCTGCTTGTGGTGTACCATTTGTCTCACCACATGCTGTATAATCATCATCACCTTGTCCATCTGTGATGCTAATGCTCACATTTACCGTAAGGGTGTAGATATGTGTACTATAAGCACCTATGAACTGGTCATCTGCTAATGTCCAAGGACCAGTACCTGCTAAGGTATTAGCTGCATTACCTGGTGCGTCGGATACGTACGATGCTGAATTGATCATTATATCATCATCATAGCCTGGGATATCTGTCAAGTCGTACTGACCTTGACCACCATCATTATTTACAGTAATCGAGTAAACTACCGTAAATGTGCCATCTACATTTGGAGTAGAAGAAACAAATGATTTCTCATGAGAAATATTTGAATCTTTAATAAAACCAGCATCATTTGTTGGGTCATTATCACCATTAGCAAGAGTGATGACTCCTGTTTGGCCTGTTGACTCATCTGCATCGCTATCTACAGTATCATCTCCACCCTGATTAGATGGAGAAGGGTTGAATCCAGTTGGAGTAACAAACTCTACGATATAATTACCTGGAGTTAACTCTGTAAACTCATAATATCCATCAGAAGCAGTTGTTGTTGTTCCTATCTGATTACCATTACCATCCAATAAGTTCACTGTAACATCCTCAATTCCCGGTTCACCTGTATCTTGAATACCATTCTGATTGATATCTTCCCATACAAAGTCACCAATACTTGCACATAAATTCTGATCGACCGTCACTGTAACCTCATCGTTATTCATTACCATACCGATCAAGGTTTCGGTACCTGTACTCTGGTCTACAAACCATACTTGAGCCTCATCCATTGCCATATTTGTAGTTGTTTGGTTATACGTAAGAGTGTAAGTCCAAACAAATTCTTCATCAGAGATACCATCATTGTTGTTATCAATAAAGTCGATATAACCATTACCATTCAAATCACCACCTACGAAATACTGATCATAGGGTATTAACATGTCAGGTAAGTTATTGTCAATTGCACTAATATCTCTCAACTGCACACCAGGTGCGCCACCCAATAAGCGAGTAGTTAATGTGAAGGTTACTTCTTCACCTGCGCATATTTCAGTTTTATCTGCTATTTTCTCAATATTAATGAATACCCCTACGTAGTGAGAAGGATCATCATCTGTAACTGGACCTCCTATTGAATTACCATTGGTATCAACTGGTTGACCTGTTGCAGTTGCAATATTTTCGTATTGTCCAAGTTGTGCATCACCTGATAGGTTACAAGTAAATGAATCACCTGCGGCTAAGAATGGAATCACACAAACCTGACCTTCTATATCATCTGTTACTACTACATTCGATAAATCAAGCGTACCATCATTTGTTACTACATACTCCCAGTTAATTGTAGCGCCATCATTTGGTACCAGAATGATTGGACCAGGGGCCATATCAGCATCCTCTCCATTGGTTGATTTTTCAATAGCAATTGATGGAGTTTGAGCTACTACAATTGGCACCTCATCTTGATCATCTTCAGAAGGAACATCATTATTTGGTGTTGAATCGATATCATCACCGTCATCTGTAGTAATCTCAGCAACATTGATTAATTCGAATCCTTGGAAGTCATTGTTAATCATAAATGTTGCCATGAATGTTACACTCTCACCTTCCAATAAACTTGGAATATTAAATGTTCCATCACCATTACTTGTAACTGCTGTACCTAAAGCATCAAAGCTATTAAATGTCATTCCTGCAGGGAAACGATCCGTTACTACAATGTTCATAGCAGGAAGACCTCCTTCATTTGTTACAGTAATATCATAATTAACAAGGCTTCCTGGCTCAAACTGAGCAACATTTGAAGCACTTAGTGCTTTATCTAATGCTAAGTCATATCTTCCATAACCTGCATCGATTGTATTATCTGTCTCACCTGATTCTAAGTTTACAACTGCCGTTTGACCAGTTATTGGATCAGCATCACTATCTAATGCATCATCACCACCTTGGTCTTGATCAGTTGGCTCATATAAAGTAGGTGTGATAAATTCTACGATATAATCACCTGGTAATAAACCAGTGAACTCGTATGCTCCACCTCCTGATGTCGTTGTCGTTGCAATTTGGTTACCGTTTTCATCTAATAAGTTCACTGTAACACCGTCTATACCTGGTTC
>JAKVCU010000004.1:0-71271 GCA_022448955.1 Saprospiraceae bacterium | reverse complement strand
CTCAAAACCTGTTGGTCCAATAAATTCTACGATATAGTTACCTGGTGCTAAGTTTGTAAACTCGTATGCTCCACCTCCTGATGTTGTCGTTGTTGCAATTTGGTTACCGTTTTCATCTAATAGGTTCACTGTAACGCCATCTATACCTGGTTCACCTGCATCTTGAATACCATCTGCATTCGTATCTTCCCATACAAAGTCGCCTAGACTTGCTGGACGATAGAAGCCGGCATCATTCGTATCATCTGTCTCTCCTGATTCTAAATTGATTAAACCAGTCTGACCGGTATTCTCATCTGCATCACTATCTAATGCATCATCACCACCCTGATTAGAGGGCGTTGGTGTAAAGCCGTTTGGTTTGATAAATTCTACGATATAATCACCTGGTAATAAACCAGTAAACTCGTATGCTCCACCGCCTGATGTTGTTGTCGTTGCAATTTGGTTACCGTTTTCATCTAATAAGTTCACTGTAACACCATCTATACCTGGTTCACCTACATCTTGAATACCATCGCCATCAACATCTTCCCATACAAAGTTTCCAAGAGAAGTAGAGCGATAAAGGCCTGCATCATTACTATCATCATCTTCACCTGGTACTAATGTTATAATTCCTGTTCGCCCATTATTTTCATCCGCATCACTATCATTAGGATCTTTGCTATCATTATTTAATTGCTCCGTGAAGATGAACCCATTACCTGGATTAATGAATTCTATAATGTAATTACCTGCGCAAAGGTTATCGAAGTTATAGAAACCACCACCTGCTGTAATAGTTGTTGCAATCTGATTACCACTTTCATCTAATAAATTCACTGTTACATTGTCAATACCATTTTCACCTGTATCTTGAATACCATCTGCATCTGTATCTTCCCATACAAAATCTCCAAGAGAAGCTACTGCTGTAATTGTCAATGTTACAGGATCAGAAGTTGCATCATCACAACCAACACCACCACAAGCATAAATCGCACGGTACTGGTAAATACCTGCTATTAAGTTTACATCAGTTGTAAGTGTTGCGCCAGTAGCGAGATTCGTCCATGCACCTGATGTGCCTGAACGGAACTGCCATTGTACATCTGAACAATCTAAGCCACCATTTACAGTAGCTGTTAGATTAGTTGTTTCATCGTTTTCACAAATTTCAACATCATCGATATTAATTGTGATTGAAGGATCTGGTGTAATAGTAACTGTTACTGCATCAGAATTTACATCATCACAACCAACACCATCTACAGATACTATGACTCTAAAGTCAGTAGTTTCTGTCAATGCTCCTGTATCATAAGAAGATGCCGTTGCACCATTGATATTTGCGAAAGCATTTGCACCTATGCGGCTTTGCCATTGGTAGCTAATATTTCCAACGCCATTTGTAACAGTAGCATTCATTGTTGTTGATCCACCTTCACAGAATTCCTCATCATTCACTGTTACTATTACTACTGGATCTGGAACAACAGTTACTGTTACCACTGATGAAGTTGGATCAGCACAACCAGTTCCATCCACTGTAACTACTACTTGGTAGTCTGTAGTTTCTGTCAATGCATTTGCTGTATAAATATTATTTGTCGCACCATTGATATTTGCGAAAGCATTTGCACCTGTGCGGCTTTGCCACTGGTAGCTAATATTTCCTGTACCATCTGTTACTGTTGCTGTCAAAGTAGTTGATCCACCTACACAAATTTCAGTATCATCCGCTGAGACATCTACTGTTGGGTCAGCCACTACGTTTATTGTTATAACATTTGAGTTGTCAGTATCACATCCTGTGCCGTTACATATGTAACGTGCTCTATATTGGTAAGTACCTGCTGTAAGACCAGCATCAGAAGTATAAGCATCGCCCGTAGCTACATTCGTCCATGCACCTGATGTACCTAGACGGAATTGCCATTGCACATCTTGACAATCTAAACCACCTGATGTTGTTGCTGTAAAAGTCACTATACCGCCTTCACAAATATCAGAACCATCCGCTGAGATTGTCACTTCTGGATCATCTACTACCGTTACCACTACTTCTTCAGAAGCAGTACAGCCATTTTCGTCTTCAATACTTAGGGTGTATGTTGTTGTTATCGTTGGTGAAACATTGATTGTTGCACTACTCAAGTTTCCTGGCATCCATGTGTATGTAATGGTACCAGTACCACCTGTTGCATTTGCCGAAAGGCTAACTGAACCGCCTATACAAATTGCAGTATCATCACTAGCTATTACGGTAGGACTATTTTCATCATTTAATGTAATATTTGGAATATCTAATGGACACTCATCGTTATCCCATCTTACCCAGAGATCGTAAGTACCTGCATCTAAATCTGTAGCGGTAACACTTCCTGCATTATCAGCACTACTGATCATATAAGTCGCACCGCCATCGACACTAAATTCTATAGAGGAGCGATCTGGATGATCTGGGAAGGTAAAGGTAATACTTCCATTATCATCGCCACAAGTAGGATTTGTTGAAGTAGTTGTCACATCTGGAGTAGAAAGAACAGTAACAGAGACTTGGTCGATATCTGTACATCCATTAGCATCTGTTGCAGTAACTGTATAGATAAATGTTTCATTTGCGAAAGCAGATGGCGTTGGAGATACGGTCTGGTTAGCACCAGCACCTAAGCCATTATCCCATGCAAAAGTGTATGGAGCTGCACCACCACTCGCACTTGCGGTTAAGTCTACTGACTCTCCTTCACAAATTGTTTCGTTTGCCCCCGCTTCTGCCACAGGTAGTGGATTAACGGTAACGATTACTGAATCAACACCAGGACAACCTTGGTTATTGAAAGCAGTAACATAATATTTAGTTGTTACGTTTGGTGTAACCTCTAAGAAAGATGAGTTAGCACCTGCGATATCGCCACTTGCTGTACTCCACTGGTAGAAAATCGCATTCAGATCAGGATCACCACCAATATTTGCCGTTTCTCCTGGGCATATATCGATATCTGGTCCAGCCTCTGGTTTGGGGTTTAGCTGGACATCTACATTAATGGTTACCGACTCTGTTCTAACACAACCATTTTGGGTAACCTGAACGGTATAAGTTGTGGTTACGGGAGGTGTTGCCACAGGGTTGGAAACCGTATTATCATTTAAGAACAAGTTGGGAGTCCAAACATAGTTAGCTCCAACAGGGCCTGTTGGAGAACCACCAATTTGAGTAGAAGCACCTTGGCATACTGTTACATCAGCACCTGCAACGGCGAATACTTCTTGGGTTATATTAATATCGTGTGTGTATGTTTCCGTACAAGCCCCATTGGTTACTATTAGTGTGGCAGTATAAATACCTGGCACATCATCCCAAGTCACAATTACACTTTCTAAGTTTGAACTAGAGGGTGTTGCTGGGCCGGAGAAGCTCCAATTATAAGTAGCACCTGCGATGGGAGGATTAGCAACAAATTGTACACCTTCTCCTGCACAAGAAGTAGTTGGTGCACTAATTCCAGAAGTTAAGTTTGGTTGTACTGTAATAGTTAGCTGGTCATTAGCCATACATCCGTTTTCATCTTCGATAGTTACGGTATATGTGGTAGTGGTAGTAGGGCTAACATTTACAGAGGCTCCACTTAAGTTTCCTGGTGTCCATGTATAAGTAATAGCTCCTGTTCCTCCAGTAGCATTTGCAATGAGGGTAAACATTCCTCCGCCACAAACAGATAAGTCTTCTCCTGCATCTACGGTGGGTCCAATTTCATCATTTAATATTTCATCGGGTAAATCTATTGGACAAGCATCATTCCCCCATCTTACCCAGAGGTCGTATGTTCCAGCATCTAAGTCGCTTAGTGTAACACTTCCTACATTATCAGCACTACTAAGCGTGTAAGTCGCACCGCCATCGACACTAAATTCTATGGAGGCGCGATCTGGATGATCTGGGAAGGTAAAGGTAATGCTACCATTATCATCTCCACAAGTAGGATTTGTTGAGGCAGTTGTCACATCTGGAATAGAAAGAACAGTAACAGAGACTTGGTCGACATCTGTACATCCATTAGCATCTGTTGCAGTAACTGTATAGATAAATGTTTCATTTGCGAAAGCAGATGGCGTTGGCGACACGGTCTGGCTAGCACCGGCACCTAAGCCATTATCCCATTCGAAAGCGTAGGGGCTAGAGCCATTGGTTGCACTGGCAGTGAGCGTTGCAGATTCGCCTTCGCATATGGTCATATCATTCCCGGCATTTGCACTTGGTCCGGAATCTACATTAACAGTAAACTGAGCTGATGTGGTACAGCCATTACTATCCGTTACAGTTAGATTGAATACGCCAGAAGTATTAGTTGAAATTGAGCTTGTTATCTCAGTTGTATTCCATAAGTAAGTAAATGGACTGGTGCCACCATTTACAATTGCTGTAAGTGTTGCAGTCTGACCATCACAGATATTATCTCCTTGAATACTTACATCTGGGATTGGATTAATAATGACAACAACTTGGTCAAATGGATCTGAGCAATTCCCTCCGTTTGATCCACCTCCTGAACAGTCACAGAAGAAGTCAGCAATATTATTGCAATTTTCAGTTGGTAAAGGAGGAGAATAATTACCTTGAATATTCTGATCTACGCATAATTGATCATCAACACTTGCATTCCACGATCCATCATTTTGAAGGTTTCCATTTTCCACCCAAATTGCTCCGAAATTCCCACTTATACTTGCACTAGATTTATTCTGAAAATTACCGTTATAAGTATGTACATCTACATCAATAACCGTCATATTTCCTGGTCCATCATTCTGGAAGTTTCCGGATCCAGAAGATAGGAAGAATTCCTCATAGGCTACCTCCATACAAACGCGTTCTAGGTAGTCTGTACCGATATTAATATAATTTTCGTCGACCTTTAAGCAAACATCAATAAGGGTTCTTTGCCCTTGAGAGTTTTGGAAATTCTGAGCTACCCAAACCTCACAGCCAATCATTGTTAGCTCTCCATTACTGGTTGTAATTTCCAGATTTCCATCCCCATCGCCACCACTAGGTGTATTATTGGGAGAATTATTTTGTTGAATAAACGTACAGTTGACAAAACCAGCCTGCCCAACCTCGACAGTGAAGTTGTAACTTTGGTACATTATAAAATCAACTCCATCAGCATAAAGGATGGATCCATTTTGGAGTTTTATATTTCGATCTGTTACATTTATATCATGAGTAATTAATACTTTTTTATTGTTTAAATCGCCTGGAGGGATATTTCCATTTGCCCAGGTACTTGATTGGTTCCAATTGCCACTATTTACAGTATAGAAATCTGCTTCACTCTGAGTGAAAGCTTGATCAAATGGAGAATTTTCACCAGAAAGTGTCAATGTAACTAATCCATTTGCCATATCTGTATTACCGGGAGTATAGGTTGCATTCAAATCATTTATATCACTAAAGGAGCCATCTCCAGAAGTTGTCCATACTGGGTCCGAAACACCAGTTTCAAGCATTCCAGATAGGTTGACTGATTCTCCCTCACATATTTCTTGATCGTCACCTGCATCAATACCCCCATTTTGATCAAAGTTGATCATGGCATCATCACTAACTGATGGACAAGCACCCGAAGGATTGTTAGCGGTTAATGTCAAAGTGACCTCACCATTATCATAATCTTGCTGTGAGGGCGAATAGATAGTAACTAAACTAGAGTTAGATGGGTTAAAGACCCCTGTACCTGAGGTTGTCCAAACAGCTGATGTAGCGCCCCCTCCAATACTACCAGATAGATTAACTATCTCTCCTTCACAAATATTTTGATCTATTCCTGCATTTACTTGCAGAATATCATTTATTGTAATTGTAATGATGTTAGAGTTATCATTATCACAACCTATACCATTGCAAATAAAACGTGCTCTGTATTGATAGGTACCTGCTAATAAGTCTGCATCTGTTATATATGAGTTTCCTGTAGTAAGGTTTGTCCATGCACCTGATGTACCTGGACGGAATTGCCACTGTACCTCTTGGCAGTCAAGGCCTCCAGATGTTGTGGCAGTAAAGTTTATGGTTTCTCCAACACAGATTTCTGATTCGTCTGCGGAAATCATTACTTCTGGATCTTCTACAATGGTTACAGTTACTTGATCATTAGCTGTACAGCCATTTTCATCTTCGATGATTACGGTATATGTGGTAGTGGTAGTAGGGCTAACATTTACAGAAGCTCCACTTAAGTTTCCTGGTGTCCATGTGTAAGTAATAGTTCCCGTTCCTCCAGTAGCATTTGCCGAAAGGTTAACTGAACTGCCTACACAAATTGCGGCATCATCGCTAGCTGTTACACTTGGACCATTTTCATCGTTTAATGTAATGTTTGGAATATCAATTGGACAAGCATCATTCCCCCATCTTACCCAGAGGTCATATGTTCCAGCATCTAAGTCGCTTAGTGTAACACTTCCTACATTATCAGCACTACTAAGCGTGTAAGTCGCACCGCCATCGACACTAAATTCTATGGAAGAGCGATCTGGATGATCTGGGAAGGTGAAGGTGATGCTACCATTATCATCACCACAAGTTGGGTTTGTAGATGATGTTGTAACATCAGGAGTTGAAAGAACGCTTACAGAAACTTGATCAACATCCGTACAGCCGTTAGCATCTGTTGCGGTAACTGTATAAATAAATGTTTCATTTGCGAAAGCAGATGGAACTGGCGAAACGGTCTGGCTAGCTCCGGTACCTAGGCCATTATCCCATTCGAAAGCGTAGGGGCTAGAGCCATTGGTTGCACTGGCAGAGAGCGTTGCAGATTCGCCTTCGCATATGGTCATATCATTCCCGGCATCGACAGAAGGTCCGTCGGTACCATTAATAGTTGCATCTGGTAAATCCACTGGACATTCTCCATTCCCCCATCTTGCCCATAAATCGTAGGTGGCTGGTGCCAAATTATCTATAGTAATACTTCCTACATTATCGGGGCTATTGATCGTATAAGTTGTACCGCCATCGATACTAAATTCTATAGAAGAACGATCTGGATCATCTGAAAAGGTAAAGGTGATGCTTCCATTGTTGTTACCACAAGTAGCATCGGTACTTGAAACACTTACTGACGGGCTGGTTTCAACCTCTATAGTAGTTGTGTAAGTGGACTGGCATCCTGATGTACCCACGGTAAGCTCGACTGTTTTAGAACCTGGAGTATTCCAGCTCACAGTAGGAAATTGCTCTGTAGATGTTGCAGGATTACCTCCTGGGAATGTCCACAGATAATCACAAGTAATATTACTGGTATTTTGATCAAAGGTACTATAGCTAACATTAAGTACTGGTCGAAAACCAGCATAATTAGCCCCATCGTCAAAATTCCAGAGGATGAGTTGTCCACTATTAAGACGATTCATCAATAAAGATATATGGGTAAGTCCGCCATAAGTATCTACAATTTCTTGTAAGATTGGGCCAAGATCAGGAGATACTAGTTGATCTCCATCAGAAGGTGCTGGTATTGTCCAATCAATAGCGCTGGAAGTACTACTATTATTATATAAGTTGGATAAATAATTATTTTGGTTTGAAAAGGCTGCTGGTGCTGCCTGATCATGTCCTTTTATACGAACGTTAGTCGAGCCACTACCACTATAGCCAGTAAGGGTTAAAGTGGCGTTATTAATAATAGCTCCGGCAGGAATATTAAGATTTACAAAGCGGAATCCTCTAGTCTGAATATTTCCACTTTCATAATCCGAAGGTTTATTATCTCCGTTGTTGGTTTGATAAGAATCATTTGCACTAGCGGTTACTTGTGCGTTATAAGTAAAGTTATCTTGACTAGTCGTTGTACCGGTGCAGTCAGCGGCTTCGAAATTAACTATTTCGCCTTCACATATCGAAGAAGGGATAGATGTAATAGCTGAAATTGGGATGAGTTGGACCAATTTAATAACAACATTAGAAAATTCAGAGTTACAACAATTGGTAGCCACTCTTCTATACCTCATGGTTTCTGTAATGAATGGTGGATCGTAGGTCTCTCCTGTTGCTCCTGAAATATCCACCCAAGGACCACCTGTTACTTTTTGTTGCCATTGATAAGCGACATCGGTTACAATTGGATCAAAAGTAACGCCATTTTCATATTCTACCCCTAATAATTGGAGTGCTCCAAAAGTAGACCCAAGAACGATTGGTGCGGAGCAAGAGGTATGGATTTCTAGGTATTGTAATTCGGTACCACCTTGAGTATCATAGATCGATATTTCTATTGGATTGGTCAATTTATCTCCTCCATTCTGTACGGTAAAGCTACTACCTAGGGTAACTGTACCACTAAATTGATTATCATTAATAGTGATATAAACAGAGGAAAGGTTGACTGCACTTCCGGTACACTCCCATTTGTTATCGGGCTGATTGGGGTTAGAACTGGGGCAATCGCCACCGATATAGGCTAGTGTAAATTCGACCGGCTTATCACCCGTATCGCAGGTGTCATCGCCATTTGAATCAGTAATAGTACATTCTCCAGAAGCGCTATTTACAGAACTAATAACTGAGGGATCATAGCTTCCACATATTGTTTGATTACCGCTAATCTGGCCAGGATCTAAGATAATGACCTCTTTAGTCACAATGTTTGAATTAGCACTTCCACAACAATTAGAAGCTATTCTTCGGTATTGTGTAGTAGCTGTAATGATTGAAGGATCATAAGAAGTAGATGTTGCTCCTGAGATATCAAGCCAAGCACCACTCGTACCTACTCTGTACTGCCATTGATATGTGGTACCTGTTACTGCAGCTGGATCATAAATGACTCCATTTTGATATTCAACGCCTAATAATTGTAAAGCGCCGAAGGTAGAACCAATTACAATTGGTGCAGAGCAAGAAGTATGAATTTCTAGGTATTGCAATTCGGTACCACCTTGGGTATCATAGATGGATATTTCTATTGGATTGGTCAGTTTATCTCCTCCATTCTGTACGGTAAAGCTACTACCTAGGGTAACTGTACCACTAAATTGATTATCATTAATAGTGATATAAACAGAGGAAAGGTTGACTGCACTTCCGGTACACTCCCATTTGTTATCGGGCTGATTGGGGTTAGAACTGGGGCAATCGCCACCGATATAGGCTAGTGTAAATTCGACGGGCTTATCACCCGTATCGCAGGTATCATCACCGTTTCCTCCTGAGAAGCCACAGTTTCCTCCTGATGCACCTGAAATATTTATTATCTCTGCTGGGTCATAAGAAGCACACTCGCTCTCATCATTTCCAATCGTACCTCCATCCGTCACTTCAAATTGTACTGTTACAACTAAGTCATCTGTTGCTGTACAACCATTGGCATCGACTACCGTTACTTCATAAATAGTAGTCGCATTAGGAGATACTATTTTAGTAGCTCCATTTCCTAGACCATTATTCCAACTAAAAACATAAGGTGCCGTTCCTCCATTTGCAGAGGCTGTAATGGTAACGGATTCACCTTCACATATGCTATCATCTGCACCTGCATCTACGGATACAGCTGGATTGACGCTTTTAGTTATAACATTTGAGTTTTGACTAGCGCAACAATTACTTGCAACTCTCCTATATTGAGTGGTTGCTGTAATCGTTGAAGGATCATATGTTTGTCCAGTTGCACCTGAGATATCTGTCCAGGCACCACTTGGATTTTTTTGCTGCCATTGATAAGTGATTCCGGATATAGAGGATTGGTCAAAGGTTTCACCATTTTGGTATACTACACCTAATAGCTGTAGAGCACCGAAAGTAGAGCCGATTACAATTGGTGCAGAGCAAGAAGTATGAATTTCTAGGTATTGTAATTGGGAACCACCCTGGCTATCATAGATCGATATTTCTATTGGATTGCTTAGTTTGCTACCACCATTATCAACTATAAAGCTACTACCTAGTGTAACTGTACCACTAAATTGATTATCATTAATGGTGATATAAACAGAGGAAAGGTTGACTGCACTTCCTGTGCATTCCCATTTATCGTCAGGTTGATTTGGATTAGAGCCAGGACAATCTCCTCCGATATAAGCTAATGTGAATTCGACAGGTTTATCACCTGTATCACAGGTATCATCATCATTTATAACTAGCGCACCACAATTTCCACCTGATGCTGCAGTAATATTGGTTATTTCAGCGGGATCGAATGGACCGCAATTAGTCTGATTACCACTGATTGTTCCTGGACTAGAGATACCTTCATTCACTGTAATATTTACTTGTTCTGTATCAGAGCATCCATCTGGTGTACTTACCGTCAACTGAACGGTCTTAATCCCAGGTGTATTCCAACTTACTGTAGGAGACTGTTCGGTGGAACTCGATGGTGTTCCTCCAGAGAATGTCCAAGAATAAGCACAATTGCTACTAGATCCATCTGGCGTATCATAAGTGACATTAAGTACTGGGCGAAAATTTGCATAATTAGCCCCATCGTCAAAATTCCAGAGGATGAGTTGTCCACTATTAAGGCGATTCATTAATAAAGATACATGAGTAAGTCCGCCATAAGTATCTACCATCTCTTGCAAGATTGAGCTAAGATTTGGAGATACTAATTGATCTCCATTAGAAGGTGCTGGTATTGCCCAATCAATAGCATTGGAGGTACTACTATTATTATATAAGTTGGATAAATAATTATTTTGGTTTGAAAAGGCTGCTGGTGCTGCCTGATCGTGTGCTTTTATACGAACATTAGTCGAGCCACTGCCACTATACCCAGTAAGGGTTAAAGTAGCGCTATTAATAATAGCTCCGGCAGGAATATTAAGATTTACAAAGCGGAATCCTCTAGTCTGAATATTTCCACTTTCGTAGTTAGAGGGTTGATTATCTCCATTGTTGGTTTCGTAGGAATCATTTGCACTGGCAGTCACTTGTGAATTATAAGTAATTTGATTGCAATTGGCTGCCATAATCGTTACAGCGTCCCCTTCACATACCGAAGATGGTACTGTTATAGCGGCATTAATATTACAAGCAATGTAACACTCATTTTCTACGAAAGGCTGAATTGAACTATTATCTGGAAGGAAGAATATCATTTGACCAGCAATTCCTCCTGTAACAGAAGGAACAGCAGCTTCTGCCGCTGAACAAAGAGCATTACAATTGTTGAAGTTACTATTATCCAATAGATACCATATTGCATAATTAATATCATAATCACTATACCCTAAATCAGGTCCATTACACATGGCCCAATTTGCACGCTCTGCTTGAAGATCGGTATAACCAGCTACCGATGCTCCAACGACTCTAGTAAAAGTTACATCACCATAACTATATCCTTGATCAGGAGTCGGTTCTGATAAGTTCACATCTCCACAAAAAACAGGAACGGAAGGTTGTACATTACAAGACCCATCAACATAAGCAATACATCCTACAAAGTAATCATCTACCCAAATGTAGGAATCAGCTGAAAAGTTGGACTTATTAAGCGTAATATTA
Organism: Saprospiraceae bacterium; assembly: GCA_022448955.1. Classification (GTDB taxonomy): domain Bacteria; phylum Bacteroidota; class Bacteroidia; order Chitinophagales; family Saprospiraceae; genus JALEHC01. Next base: position 59,780 of record JAKVCU010000004.1, on the reverse strand, counting down.
TCCCCATCACAATTGGTATAGGAAATGGTTCCTGAACCACAACTCATACTTCGATCAATATTCTCAAAATCACATCCGTGTTTAATGAATTGTTCACTACTTTCGACTACGGTCGAGCAGCTATCTGATTCCCGTATGATCTTAAAACTATTGTATCGGCCAGGAGCCAATGCTGTGATTTTAAGTACACCATTGACTATTGGAAGTCCATTCAAATTTAATGGTTTATCACCATGTTTGGCTTCTATACTGTAAGTGGAAGCTAAACCACTATCATCCGATAAGTTGATCGATATCGCACCATCTTTCGAGCCACAAGAACTTTCATTCCTTGTACTTATCGAGCTGATAATCAGATCATCGCAACTAGTAGCTAGTGGATTTTGTGTAATTGGCGATTGTCCCCTAAGGCTGGTCAAAAGAACAAACTGGCACATTAGCATGCACCCGAAAACGACCAACTGACTTTTCATTGGAAGCTTCGCTCTAATTTGGGAGGTAAAAAGTAGGAATGTAAGTTTGTAGTGTTGTTTCATGATCGTGTAATTGTGTATAATGCATTCTACAAAAGAGGAATTTCATTTTTAATTATATCAATAGCATCCTAGCATGAACCAAAGTAAGTTTTTGATTCAAGGAGGAATATTCCATTGATTCGAAGTCTTTTTTCAGCCCATTGCTATCTTGACGAATGGCAATAAACTGCAAAAAGGAATAGGTCCAATATTGATTTGATGACAAACAGAACTAGAAGGATTCTAGTCAACTTTTTAGAGAAAAGACCTAAAAAAGTTTAATTCGAGAATAGAATTAAAGGCTTTTGATAACATGACTATCTGCCCCCAATAGTGCTTGTTCATCGTATTTGTTTTTATTACGCTACAGTTTAGATATAGATACTTCTCCATATCTCTACAATTCAAGAAATACAAGTTACGATTGCCATGAATGACAATCCATCAAAAAAAGGGGGACAAATTAGATTAGAATGTTGTGGCTAAAAAGGTTTGATTTAGCACCATCCTTTTTAAATATGTATTACAAATATATACTATAATTCCAATATCCAATCTAGTAAAAATATTTTTTTTATAAAAACGTGACATTATATGCGACAAAAAACTGTGAAATTTAGGAAAAAGATCATCACATACCACACAAAAAAATAGGTCAAAAATAGCTAAAAAAGCATAAAAATAGCTTATTAGCTAGCCTTATCACTCAAATCTGTAATCCAACAATGTTTATACACAGTAACAATTATGTAACATAATTATCATTGCTATATGGTAGTATTTTGTAATTTTCGGTCACCCTCCTGTCTATTTTAAAACAAAATACACTTCTAATAAAGGACTAAACTCATGTTTTATGGTGAAGTATTAAAGTTTCAATCTACCGTATATCGGTACTTCAAGGTGAAATAGCTGTTATAAAAAGAGGGTCTTTTTTCCACAGCTATTTTCATATTTTTTTGATGATCAGGTAAATGTAATTTCATCTGGATTAGATATTTGATTAATCAATTTATAAGCCCAGTCTTCTATTGAAAGTTTAGAAAACGACCTTTTGGTTTAGAGTCATGTAGGAATTTATCTTTTGAGCTGAGGTGGATCATAATTTATTTTGTAATGCTTTACAAAATGCAGATAATCATCGTATGTAAATAGATCTTATGAATTAGCGATAATCCTAAGTAATCGGATCGCTTATATTTTGACGAGAATAAAAGTAGGCGATTTGTGAGATAGCGTTTGCCAAAATAATTTGGATGAAAGCTCCATTTGATTGTACCTATTGAGGTCCACACGTAAAAAAATAAAGCGTTACCTCACAAAAGCACTTTTTGGGGTTAAATTATTTCAGAGCTTTGATTTGTAGGTTAAAGACGAATAACTGCTGAATCTTACAAAGAATGAAGACTAAGCCTTTTTATGTGCTTGTAATTAATTTTAACATCTTTTGGCTTAATTCAAGATTAATTCTTGATGTATGATTGCATCTGATGAAAAAAACATTTACTTTCGTAGCGTAAAAAACAGACATTCCCTTCCCAATAGCTCAAGATTTACTCCTTGTATTTCTGTTAACTAAATTCACAATTATGAACCATGAACCTTTACGCCATGAGCGATCGTCTGACTTAACCTTTGCTTTTATTTTGTTTATTGTCTGTATCGCGTTTTCTATCATGACGCAAACGGAACAAATCGTTGCGTTGGCAGGCGTTAACTAACACTTTCTACAGACCAAAAACACAAAAAATTACTTAGTTGACACTAACACTAAGAAACAGTAAAGCCCTTGTTGTCAAAGCATAACAAGGGCTCTTTTTAATTTATAAAGGTTTTTTATTCTTTATTTTTAACATCTTTGATGGCATTCTCTACTTCCTTTGTGGCATTCTCTAATTCCTTTAATTGTTTCATTTTTTCTTTCTTCGCTTTTATAGCAGCTTGCTCCTCTTTCTTTTGGTTATGATCTAACTTCTTTTCTTCTTTGGCGTTAGCTACTTTAGAAAAGCGCAATTTACTATCTTTTCCAAGCTCTATGTGCACTGTATCACCCTCTACAAAGTCTCCACCAATAAGATGTATAGCCAATTGATCAACGATTTCTCGTTGGATTACTCTTTTCATTGGTCTTGCACCAAATTGAGGATCATAGCCCATATCACACAACCAATCTTCTGCTTTTTCACTTAATTCCATTTTTAGCCCCTGACGCCCCAATTGTTTTTTCACTTTACGCAATAGGAGCTCTAGAATCCTTGCCATTTCTTCTTTAGAAAGTGGCGTAAACATAATTTTTTCATCAATTCTATTTAAGAATTCAGGACGGAGCATATCCTTTAACGTTTCAAATAACTCTTCCTTAGTTGTTTCGATAATATCAGCTTTATGCTGATCGCCTAATGCATCTAGATCCTCAAAGTTTTCTAATATCGTTTCTGCTCCCATATTAGAAGTCATGATAATGATTGTATTTTTAAAATCAGCAACACGGCCTCTATTATCCGTCAAACGGCCATCATCCAATACTTGTAACAATACATTGAATGTGTCAGGATGTGCTTTTTCAATCTCGTCTAACAATATGATGGAGTATGGTCTTCTACGGACAGCTTCTGTTAGTTGGCCTCCTTCTTCATAGCCTACATAGCCAGGAGGTGGTCCATACAGTCGAGTAACCATATGACGCTCTTGATATTCGCTCATATCTAAGCGAGTAATTGCTTTTTCATCATCAAATAACACTTCTGCGAGTGTTTTGGCTAATTCGGTTTTACCTACCCCCGTGGGACCTAAGAAGATAAACGAGCCAATAGGTCGATTTTCATCCTGTAATCCAGATCGACTTCTACGGATCGCATTAGCGACAGCTGTAACAGCTTCTTCCTGTCCAATTAATCGTTCACCGATTTCATCTTCCAACTTAAGCAATTTTTCTTTCTCACTTTGCATCATTTTGTTAACTGGAATACCCGTCCAACGGCCAACAATTTCAGCAATATCATTAGCAGTAACCTCCTCCGTCGTAAAACGGTTCTCGTCTGGTAGTTTTTCTAATTTTGCCTCTTGTTCTTTAAGTTCTGCTTGTTCTGCTTGCAACTCGCCGTAACGTATTTTGGCTACCGTTTCATAATCGCTATTTCTTTCCGCTTTTTCAGCTACCATTTCTAGTTCTTCTATCCGTTTTTTAATATTCTGGATAGTGTCGACGATTTCCTTTTCATTACGCCAAGTTGCTCTAAGCGAGTCTCTTTTTTCTTTGGCGTTAGCGATTTGTTCGTTAATGCCATCCATTTTCTTATCATCCCCTTCTCTTTTTATTGCCTCTCTTTCAATCTCCAGTTGTGCTACTTTTCTATTCCATTCATCTACTTCTTCTGGCACGGAATCTAATTCTAGACGCAATTTAGCAGCCGCTTCATCAATCAGGTCAATCGCCTTATCTGGTAAAAAACGATCTGCGATATAGCGGTGAGAAAGCTCTGCAGCTGCGATTAAGGCTTCGTCTAATATTTCAATTTTATGATACACCTCATATCTTTCCTGTAGGCCTCTTAAAATAGAGATTGTATCTTCGATACTTGGCTCTTGAATAAGCACTGTCTGGAAACGCCTTACTAGGGCTTTATCTCTTTCAAAATATTTTTGGTATTCATCAAGTGTAGTGGCGCCGATTGTACGCAGTTCTCCTCTTGCCAGAGCAGGCTTTAATATATTGGCAGCATCCATGGCTCCTTGTCCTCCACCTGCACCAATTAAGGTATGTATTTCGTCAATGAAAAGGATAATTTCTCCATCTGATTCCGTTACTGCTTTGATCACACCTTTCAAGCGTTCTTCAAATTCCCCTTTATATTTTGCTCCAGCAATTAAGGCTGCAATATCTAGTGTATAAATACGCTTAGAGCGTAAATTTTCTGGTACATCTTGCTTCACAATTCGCCACGCTATGCCCTCAACGATAGCGGTTTTACCTACACCGGGCTCTCCTACCAAGATAGGATTATTTTTTTTCCTTCTAGAAAGTATATGTAATACTCTTCGGATTTCTTCATCCCTACCTACGATCGGATCTAACTTTCCACTTTCTGCTCTTTCGTTTAGATTAATAGCAAACCTAGTCAATGCATTATAGGTATCTTCTGCACTTTGATCGGTTACTTTTTGGCCTTTTCTTAGCTCCTTGATAGCGTCTTTCATCCCTTTTTCTGAAGCGCCAAGCGACTTTAGTAGTCTTGCTGCTTTATCTTCTCCTTGGGCAATACCTAATAAGACCAATTCAATTGAAATAAACTGATCACCAAATTCTTTGAGCATTTTTTTAGCCCGACTCAAAGCCTTATTAGCGTCTTTCGACAGGTATTGCTTATCGCTTCCTTTTACCTTAGGGAAAAGGCCAATCGCTTCATCTAGTTTTGCTTTTAATATTGTCATGTCTACCTTTTGCTGTTGAAGCAAAAAGGAAGTTACATTTTCATCTATTTCCAATAAGCCTTTGATCAAGTGGATATTATCCACTTGTTGTTGACTAAGAGCGGAGGCAATCTTTTGTGCTTTTAAGATGGCATCTTGTGCCTTATTCGTGAAGTTATCAAATGTCATAAATTATATTTCTTTCTTTTCTCATACTATAATAACACAATCTATTATAAAAGGGAAAACTCTTATCGACTAATCGTTGATTTTGCTGTATAAACTCTTAGAGCATACTCACGATTGAAGGAATGTTTGGATTCTCTTTAGCTTTTGTTGACGATCTAGTGAATAGATATCTGCATTATTTTGAACGTAATTTAATAGGATATATGCTTTTGCAAAATAGGGGTTCCACTCCGACCTTTCTTTTATTGCTTGCATCAAAATTGCACGCTCATAGAATAAGCTGCCCACAAATTCTATCTGCGGCAAGCTTAGTTGCTGTTCATGAGCTAACATATGAAGCAGCTCCTCTTGGGTCAGCCGAGCTAGCTGGCTAGGATCTAGTTCTAATTGAATCAGTAGGGTGTCGTCAATAATATCGAGTGCCTCTTCGGTTTCTTTTCCCAATAATTTGGAAGTCACTTTTGCCAACTCTTGCGTCCAACGCAAAATAATATCTCGCTTAATCATCTTATTTTCTTTTTGTAAAATTATTTAAGAATTTTTAGGAAGGCTACTTTGATCGATTAAACTAGCTTACAAATCGCCAGAACTCCATAAAATATATAGCTTGATTAACTACTGTAATAAAAACTTAAGTCTGTAAGCAGCACAAGTAAGTTTTGTTGAGTCTATCATGCAAAGACAAGTACAAGCTTTCCATTTTTCCATGGTATTTTACAATCAAAGCCTACCAATAAATGGAGTGAAGTACAAAGTCAGAAGTGGTTTTTTACTACATATAAAATAAGTCAAAATTCACAAATTCGCTTATTCTATCTAACTAATTACACAATAAGAAGGAAACTTTATCCCCTTAATTATCAAAATAATAATTAAGGGCTCAAAAGCTATTACCATATGGGTAATAGATTCATTAACCACTAAAAGATGATCATGCGAACGAAAACCCAAAGACATTTCATCCTCTCACTTATTTTTGGAATACTATTTAGCTTTTCTGTGTCTGCCCAAGATAACTGGCAGATAGAAGGCCCATCAGAACTGTGCGCTTACGATTGTGGCACCTATACGTTGATCGATTCTCTTGCTGCTTTTTGTGAAATTTATATGCCAAACGGCCAAGTTATTCCATTGGAACCCAATATACCTGTAGATATCTGCTGGGACCAATATGGTATTTCTACTCCAGGCACTTACAACTTTGAGGTTTTATGCACTGGCTTTGCAGGCCAGATTTACTTTATCGAATTTCATATAATTATTTTTGGCGGCAATTTGGTTTCCTTAGAGTCCACCATTGAAGAGGTCTGTCCCGATGGGAATAATAGCTCTAGTAGCTGTGAAAAAGTCTGTACTGGAAGCACCATAACCTATACGACTGAGAATTTGCCCAATGGGCAAATCATTTGGGATGTGATAGGGGCTGAAAGTTGGGAAAACAACTATGAAAGTATTACCGTCACTTGGGGTGCATCAGGCCAAGGACAAGTATATGTATCCGTTTATGATGGATTTTGCGAAAGCTTCGAATCTATCTGTGTGGAAATATTAGAGAATCCATCATCGAGCTTTACTTCTATACCAGAAGAAGAAAATGGTATTATCCGCGTTTGTAAAGGACAAACCGTCTTCTTTAGCAATACTTCAGATGGAGCTTCTACTTATCTTTGGAAATCAGGCGACGGATCTAATGCGGAGGAGACCAATGTAGCATTCACCTATGCATCTCCTGGAACATATGAAGTATCATTGATTGCTTATAATGAATGCCTTTGTACGGATACAAGCATTGTAATCATTGAAGTTCAAGATGCAGTTAGTCCAATTGTGGATTGTGTAGGTACAATATGTGAAGGAGAAATCGTCACCTACACCTCGGATGCATCTTGCGGAACCTTTAACTGGATCGTAAATGGAAGCGGCACTATCATTGATGGAGGTAATAACAATGATAATTTTATAACTATCGAATGGACTGGCGGGCCAGAAGGATTTATTGAGTTGACTGTAGATGACTGTGGCGATCCCAATATTTGCTTAGAGCCAAATATTATACAAATTCCAATTCTCTCTGATAACGCAGTTATTGAGGGGCCCGCACAAGTCTGTCGAGCTTCAGTAGCGAACTACTCTATTCCACCTTATGAAGGGACTTCATTCACATGGGCGGTTTCCACTTATGGTACTATTATATCTGGTCAAGGTTCGAATGAAATTACAGTTCAATGGTTTGGTGGTTTTATTCCTAGCACAATTCAATCTGTAAGTGTAGCTTATGAAAATTGCTACTTATCATGTAGTGGAAACGCCCAGTTGGATGTAGAAGTTCAAGCAGGTTTTTTTGTGGAAGGCCCTATTGAAGTTTGTGAAAACGCAACAGAAACATTTAATACCATTAATGACTTTTTCAATATAGGCGTTAATTCTAATTGGGAAGTACTAGCCGCAGATGGCAGTAGTGTATGGGTTTCTGGAAGTAGTTCCAGTTCGGCTGTTATTGACTGGACTTTCGGACCAGGGGTATACACCTTAATCGCGACACCTAGCAATGCGACTACGATTTGCGTTGACCATTACGAACTAACTATTGCCATAATAGCAGCCCCAGATCCAGCTACTGCCATTACTGGCGAAACAAATATCTGTCCAAATACTTCTTACACCTATGAAGCAATATCTACAGCACCTCAAAATAACTTTAAATGGCACATCAATAATGGAGGAATGGTATCCGAAGTATTGGGTAATCCAATTAATGTTACTTGGGGAGCAGCTGGTCCATATGATTTAGCGGTTAGCCAAATCAGCACCAATGGGCTTGCATGTGAGTCGGCACCACTAGCTATTTCCATAAATCAAATCGTTGGTTCTACTATTATTGGTGATCAAGAAGTTTGTCAAGAGCAGACTAGTTCTTATAGTGCATCTTACTATGAGGGGGTGGAATATAATTGGACGATTATACCAAATAGTATTGGAACGATTACTTCTGATCCAAAGAGTAGCACTATTGAAGTACTCTGGCATTCGGAAGGCCCTGCAAACTTAAACCTTAATGTTTGCGGAGAAAGTATAAACTATCCTATTACAATATATCCAAGACCACAAGTGGTCGTAAATCACCCTACTAGTTTATGCCCAAATGAAACAGCTGCGGTAAGCACTAGCATACCATTTATAAATTATACTTGGAAAGATGAGTATGGAGTAGTCATTTCTAATGTTGCTGCTCCTAATCTAGGATCTGGTTATTACCAATTGCTAGTAGAAAATGAATTTGGCTGTTTGAATGATACTACTTTTTACATCAATGATCATCCTATATCAGAAATTTCCATTTCTACACCTGATAATGAGGGATTTTGCCCTGACGACGGCGATGGTCCAAGAACTTTATATGCCGTTAATACGCAAGCTGGATATTCTTATCAATGGTATCATAATGGTATACAGGTGGGTACGAATAGTCCTAACTTTACCACTATCGACTTTGGTATTTATTGGGTAGAGATGACCGATTCGAATGGCTGTATATTTCAGTCAAATAGCTTAACACTCTTTGAATATTGTGAAGGAAGTGGAGGTGTTTGTAATGGTCAAACTTGCAGTATTGTATCAGACTGTGAACCCAGTACGCTTGTACAATTTACATTTGCAGATAATGGTATTTGCAACTATGTAAACTTTAATGCTTTGCTTAGTGGTAATACAGATATCAATTCTTTGGAGTGGACTTTTGATGATCCTAATAGTAATGACAATACCAGCAGTGGTACAACTAACACTAGTCATAAATTTTCTAAAGCCGGTTTTTACAAGGTAGTGCTTACGGCAGATGTTGAAAACCCGGATAGCCTAGGAACTTATTTCATTTGCTATGATGCACAGGTTGTAGCTGTCCCATTAGCAGCTTCTTTTGATTTTGATAAAGCTTGTGCAGGATCGCCAGTTAGTTTCTTAGATCTTTCCACTTTCCTCCCCAATACTAGTATTGTTTCTTGGTCATGGAGCTTTGGTGATCCAGCTAGTGGTGGAGCAAATACATCGACAGACATCAATCCTACTCACACATTTGACACCGATGGTACTTATGTTGTTGCATTAACAGTAACTGACCAAAGTGGATGTACTTCTTCCATTGCAAAAACAGTAGAGGTTTACTCTCCTCCAGTAGTTTCTTTTGAAGAGCCAATTGTTCTTTGTGAAGTTACTGCACTTAACTTCATTGCAAATGTACCTACATCTATAACTAATCTGGAATGGGATTTTGGCGATCCAAGTAGTGGAGATGCAAATCATTCAACATTATTTGATACTTATCATGTATTTAATGCAACGGGTAATTACAATGTTACGCTTAGGGCACAAAATATTTATGGGTGTACCAATAGCTATAGTAGAGTCATCACCGTAGAGCCCAATTCTTTAAATGGAAATATTACTTTCTCTCAACCCTCTCCAATATGTGAAGGAGACTATACAACGCTGATAGCTCCAACGGGAGGTGTCAGCTGGACATGGTCTACAGGAGAAACAACAAATAGTATTGTTATAGATACTGCAGGTATTTATGAAGTAACTATCACAGATGCGGAGGGATGTAATTATACTCCTTCAGGAGCACTGTTAGATATAATTCCAGTACCAGATGCTGCTATAAGAGCCGTCGAATTTAATGATTATAATCTACCAACTGCCTTTTATTATGATAATTATGAAACTTGTTTCGGAGAAGATATATTTTTGAGCGTAAGCGAAAATACGAATTACACTTATGAATGGTCAAATGGTGATGAGGGTGTTGCAACAGCATTTTCAGAAGCTAGAGCTAATCTTTTGGATGCAGGGGATCATATTATTTTCTTAGACCTTAACGACCAGACAACTGGTTGTTCTAATACTGTTGGTCCATTTAACATTACTATTCATCCTTTACCAGATCCAGTAATAATTGAGACTTCTGTTACGGGAATTATTTGCGAAAGCACCGCAACGACATTTACAGTGGCCAGTCCACAAGCAGGAGTTACTTATAATTGGAGTAATGGCGAAACAGGTACAAGCATGACTACTGCAGAAGCAGGTACTTATAGGGTAACTGCAGTCAATGAATTTGGTTGTAAAATGGAAAGCAATGAACTAGAAATTACAGCAGGTCCAGACATCAGTAAAATCCCATCTGGTTGTCATTCCCGTTGTTCACCAGATACCCTTTGTTTACCAAGTATACCTGGAGTAGTGAGTTATCAGTGGTACTTAGATGGCGTAGCTATACCAGCGCCAGAGGGTACTGTTCCAAATCTAATTGCAATAGAAAGTGGCAATTATACTGTAGAAATGACCAATTCGCAGTCTTGTACATTAACTTCTGATGTAATATCATTAGATCTATTACCTGGCTTTGGAACTATCCAAGGGTTAGTTTATTTTGATGTCAATGAAAATGGTATTATCGATGGACCAGATACTCTGATGAATAATATTCCAATCAATTTGGTGAATGGAACAGCCGTACTAAATTCCACTAATTCTAATGACAGTGGTTTTTATTCTTTTCCTAATATTCCTTCAGATAATTATACAATAGAAGTGGATGAAATGAGTTTACCAGATAACTTAATAGCCATCAATCCAACAGTAGATGCATTGATCGAAGGCTGTGATGATGAAGAAATAATCAATTGGCTAATTCAGATATACTGTCCCTCTTCTATAGATAGTTTAAGTTTTAATGCTTGTGCAGGCACTTCTATTGAGTTTGACGGACAAGTCATATCAGCAGGTAGTGATATGACTTTTGACTACACGAATATTAATGGCTGTGATTCTACAATCATAGTCACTGTATTTGAATTAGAGACAAGCAGTTCTGATCTAAGTTTAAGCGTTTGCCCAGGAGAAACCATTGAGTATTCAGGCATGACATTAGCTGCAGGTGATCAAATGGATTTCACTTTTGTAAATGCAGTTGGATGTGATTCTACGATAAGGGTTCAAGTTGATGAGGTCATGAGCGATCAGATATTTGTAGAATTAGATGTTTGTCATGGTGAGACAATAGCTTACAATGGTAATACTCTTCAAGCAGGTGATCAGATAGACTTTTTCTATACGAATGGAGCAGGTTGTGATTCTATTGTTAGTGTAAGTGTAAATGCAATGCCATTGATCGAATATGATTTCACAGTTTTAGAATCATGTCCAGATATTGCTAGTGGTAATATCAGTATTCAGCCATTGAGCACAGACTATACATACAGTATAGATGGCGTGAATTTCCAGAATGAACCAAGTTTTAATAATTTACAGGCTGGCACCTATACCTTACAGATACAAGATACAAATGGCTGTCTGGAAGAAGAAGTTGTCCAGTTATTATCCTTGCCAAATCTTCAGTATGTAGTAGAAGACGTTGTTATTAGCTGTGAAGATCTGGAAGCAGAACTTGAAGTACAAGTGTTTGCAGGAGATATCAATACGCTAAGTGTTCTATGGGATAATGGAAGTACAGATTTGAACAGAATGATAAGTCAAGCCGGCACTTATTTTGTGACGGTTTCTGATGGATGTCAAAGTATTGAAACTAGTGTCCAGGCTAGAATGGAGGATAATCCGAACAGTGACGACATGTATATACCTAATGTGTTTTCACCTAATAATGATGGATTTAATGATGAATTCCATGGTTTCATACCAACTACTGTTGGTATAATAGACTATAAGTTGCACATCTTCGACCGTTGGGGTAATCAAGTGTTCTTAAGTAATGATCCAATTCAGGCTTGGGATGGTAAATTTAAAGGAAAGCTTTTAAATACAGGTGTTTTCATCTGGCATTTGGAAGCTACTGTTTTAAGCTGCGGGCAGGAGGTGAAAGTCGAAAAAAAGGGAGATGTAGTATTAATGCGATAAAAAAATAAAAAAATGGACTATCGCGTCAGGGTTTTACCATCAATTTATTGTCATAATAGTGTAGGGGATTTTTCTTTAAGAGAAAGCACCTACACTAATAAAAAATCACCTTAGATCACTATAAAAGTAGTTAGTCTAGAACCTGTCAGCCACAGGCTGACGAGCTTACGTTCGCTCAAAGATCATGCGTAACTTTCCTCTCGTCAGTTACTTATAATTTTCGAATGAACAATTTTATTATACAAGCAATTTTGTCTAGGCTCTTAGGACAATAAAGAAAATTATACAACCATTTGGGAGGGGGATGTTGCCAGAGCACGTCCCTCATTTTTTTGTTCTGAACTTTCCTACAACTCCTGGTACTAGTCACACCCAGTTTAATCATTGAGCTCAATACAGTCATGTATAAATCTGCTAATTCCTTATGGAGGCAATTATTGAGGACGTCCTAAGCTTACTAGAAGTAATGCCAAGACAAAATCAGACTTTAAGAAAATGGTAGTCCAGAGAAAGGCGAGATGGAACAAGATTGACCAAAAAACAAAGCTATTAGTGGTAGTGCTAATAGCTTTGTCTAATCAACCTAATGAAGTACAACAAACGTTTGTCATTTGTTACAGAGACAATAGTACTACTTTTTAACAATTTTACCAGATATATTGGTCAAATTATTCCTCAAGTTGTAAAAATATACTCCTGCACTAAGTTTACTTAGGTCAATGGTATTTAAAGCGTCTTTAAAGTTTTCTTCTAAAACAAGACGACCTGATGCATCTAAAATTTGTATGTTAAGCGCTTCCCCAAATTGATTCATGCGGACATTAAGCAAGTCATCTACAGGGTTTGGAAAAACATCAATCATTGCCTCGTTCAACACTTCTTCTGTATAAGTAGTCATCATAGCTTCCATTACCGCTGCCAAGGCATCTACACGGCCATAGCCATAGAAGGTATTAGGAAGTGCACTTCCTGAATAATCATCACAGTCTTCTTCCCCAAATAAAGGAACTGCAGTTTGTTCCAGTATATCTTCAATAAGCTCCACTTGTCCTGCTAACTCAGGATTAGCGGAAATCATCAGCGCCACGACTCCTGCTACATGTGGTCCAGCCATACTTGTACCATTCCAAGTGGCATACTCTCCATTACGAATACAAGAACGAACCTGTACACCTGGTGCGACTACATTGGGCTTCAGCCTATTACTGCCATCAACGGTTACAGGGCCTGCGCTACTAAATCCACCAAGCTCATCATCATCATTACTTGCTCCAATACTAAATGATCCCTCAAAAATAGCAGCAGGATTTTGTACCCTACCACAGCTTGCTCCGTTATTACCTGCAGAAACTACAACAACTATCCCAGCTGCACGCAAGTTATTGATCGCTGTTTCCATAATGGTCCAATTACTAATATTACAGCCTTCTACTGGTGGACAACCCCACGAATTATTAATAACATGTGGTGCCTTTGATGGATCTGGATTTTCATTATTCACATCTGTTGGTGCCAAAAACCACTCAAAACAATCTGTGTAGGTGGATAATTTACCCCATCCTCTTTCCATATTACGAGCAGCAATCCATTTTGCAGCAGGAGCAACGCCAATTTGATTACCGTTACCATCATCTCCTACCATTGTACCGACAGTATGTGTACCATGGTTATGGTCATCACAAGGAATATTTATATCTAATCCACATGGATTCAAGCTCTCATCCGTTGTTGTATCCCCATGCAGGGGGCTAATTTCAGTAATTGCATCGTGCCAATTATAGTTATGGTCAGCTGTTGTACCATCCCAACCACGATATTGGTCTTTAATGGCATCATGATCCCATTCTACACCTGTATCTTGCCCACCAACAATAGCACCTTCACCAGTAATTCCCATGGCCCATACCTGCTCAGCACCGATCTTTTCAATCCCCCATTCAATTAAATCTCTTCCTTGAGCTGCACGACTAGTGCGCGCTTCATCAATTACCCCAATAGGATCGATCTGAATTCGGCTGACTTCTGGAAGCTGGGCAATTTCCTCTAGTACATCCAATCTCGCTTTCGCGTAAATCGCATTAACGATAAAAAAGATGTGATGAGCATTATTATTATTTTTCAAAATTGCTAAAGCTGCTGTTTGACTGCGTTGCGCTGTTTGTTGCAGTGTTTGAAAAACATACTGACCTTTCTGCTCCTTCTGTTTGATATTTCTAGCAAAAGAAACATCTGCTTGCTCTTTAAAAATAATGATCGCTTCGATAATGTCTTGCTCCATAGCTCTTTCATAGAGCAGTACATCGATCTTGGGATGAATTTGAGCATTGAGCGTAAATATATTGCTGGAAAAAGCAAATAGAATGATTAAAATGAAATTTTTCATTGGCGCTGAATTCTTTTTTCAAAGTTAAGCCACTTATTGGATTCTAATAGGACTTTTTCTACTAACTATAAATGGCCGACATAAGTGGAAAACAAATATGATTTGAATTTTCATGCTCTACGCCCACTTATTATTTTCTTTAAGAAGATTTTATAAACGCCTATATTTTAATGGTTTACTTCAAAAAGTAGTGATAGAAACACAACTTCTCCTGTCGCTATTCATCAAACATTTGTAATAATATTATCAAAGATGATCTAAATTTTCTAGGTAAATAATCAGGGAATCGTCTTTTGAAGAATGTAAAAAAGATAAACGAGTGTGCAGTTCATGAAACAGCTCTGACAAATCAAAAGCAATAGAACTTTAAAAGAGTGGTGATTCTTTTATGGCTATTGAAATATGACCTTTTGCAAAAACTTCATATAATTTTAAAAAAATAATACGCTATTAACAACCATTTATCACCTTCAGTGGTTGTTGTTATAATCAACTAATTTTATAATTCTAACAATACTACTTTTAGTGTCTAATCAGATTAAATATAACCATCAGGAGTCGCTTATTTTTCTGACCAATCGGGTAGGTCGGATGTTAGCTGGACAAATGCGCAAAAAAGAAGTTCTTCAGCAATATGATTTAATGCCACAAGATATTGGATTGTTAGTTGATTTGTGGTCAGAAGACGGATTGAAGCAACAGGATCTAGCTTTTTCCATCATAAAGGATAAAGCGACTATCACTAGAATGTTGGATCGATTAGAAGAGAAAAATATTGTTGTCAGGGTGCCAGATGCAGTAGATAAGCGTACCAAGAGAATTTACCTAACACATAAGGGTAAGCAATTGGAGCAAGAAGTGTGGCCAAGCGCTCAAGAAGTCGTTGCGCATGCAACAAATGACATTTCGGAAAATGACCTTAAAGTGTGTAAAAAAGTTTTATTTCATATATATCAACATCTACTGCCAAAAGAATAGATTGCATATCAGTTAAAGCCAAACCATTAAAGGTTCACATATAACTATTAAGCAGTTTCAAAAAAAATATTGGCAAAAAAAACAGCCTGTTTATAAACCATTTTTATGAATAATTTACTAATCCGTCGTTTAGGTATTGTTTTAGGAGTTGCCATTCTAGCAGGCGCTTATGCTATGTATAATTATTTGGGGAATCAGACTAGCCCACCAAAAAGAAAGCAAATAAAGCCGAGTCAGAAAACCGTTGAGGTGATGCGTGCCATCAACTCAAAAGTTGCTACAAACCTAAGTGTTCAAGGCGAATTGATCGCTTATGATAAGATCGATATCTTCGCAGAAGTATCTGGTACACTTTCTGATACAGAACGTCCATTTAAAGTAGGTAGTTATTTCCCGAAAGGGAGTGTCCTGATAAAAGTAGACGATACAGAAGCAGGCCTTAATCTGCTTTCACAAAAAAGTTCTCTCCAAAATGGTATTACGCAGATGATGCCAGATTTAAAAATTGATTATCCAGAGAGTTATCAAAATTGGAAGCAATACTTGGATGAATTTGACGTGGAAAGGCCGATCAAAGCATTTCCCGAGGCAGTGAATGACCAAGAAAAGTATTTCATTGCTACACGCAACTTACTCAGCCAATTCTATAATATTAAGAGCCAGGAGGAACGACTCAGCAAATATATAATTGAGGCACCATTTTCAGGCGTTATTACGCAAACAAGCATCAATCCTGGGGCACTTGTAAGAAATGGCCAAAAATTGGGTGAATTGATGAATCGTGGTTACTACGAATTAGAAGTAACTGTACCACTCTCAGATTTGAAATACATCAAAAGAGGCAATGAAGTCACATTAGTATCTGAAGATATTCAAGGCAGCTGGGCAGGTCGAATTAAAAGGATAAATGATCAGGTGGATGCTGGAACACAAACAGTAAAAGTATTTATTGGTATAAGAGGAAAAAATTTAAGAGAAGGGATGTACATGCAAGGAGATGTAGCAGCAAAATCTATTCCAGATGCCATGGAACTTCCAAGAAAGTTACTAGTCAATCAAAATAGTTTATACTTCGTTGAAGATACTTTGCTTCGTTTACGCCAAGTAAATGTGATTAAAATCACAGAAGAAAGTGTGATTGTAAAAGGCATAGAAAATGGAGCACCTTTATTGGCGGAGCCAGTTTCAGGCGCATTTGATGGAATGCCTATTCAAGTGAAAAAAGCAAATAAAAGAGAAGCGAAGCTAGAGCAATAAATAAAGAAAAACTTCCATGCGATCAATAATCAATTACTTTATAAAATACGAAATTGCTGCTAACCTGCTTATGGTAGCCATTGTTATCATGGGTATTGCAGGAGCATCGAGTATGAAATCTACCTTTTTCCCAGAGGTAGAAAGTAGAAATATTTCTATTCAAATCGTCTACCCTGGTTCTTCACCAGAAGAAATTGAAGAAGGGGTAATCAATAAAATTGAAGAAAACTTAAAAGGATTAACGGGTGTAGAAAGGGTAACCTCTGTTTCTAGTGAAAACGCAGGCTCTGTAACGGTAGAGGTAGCCAGAGGGTATGATACAGATGTTATACTGCAAGATGTAAAAAACGCAGTAGATCGAATCAATTCCTTCCCTGTGGATATGGAGCCCGCTGTTATCTACAAGAGAGAAAACTTAGGTTTTGCTATAAGTTTTTCCATCAGTGGTAATGTTGATCTGAAAACACTCAAACAATATGGCCGAAAAGTAGAAGATGAACTCTTGTCTAAAGAGGGTATCTCAAAGGTCGAATTGAGTGGTTTCCCTGATGAAGAAATCGAAATCGCTTTTCGTGAAAAAGATCTTCGCACTTACAACTTAACTTTTCAGCAAGCCTCTAATGCGGTACGTGCTGCCAATATAGAAGTAACAGGAGGTACCGTAAAAGGGAAAGAGGAAGAGTTGCTCATCCGAGCAAAAAATAAAGAATATTATGCCGAGGGCTTAAGAGATATTGTAGTTAAACAAACACCGGAAGGTGGGGTTATTTATCTTCATCAAATCGCAGATATTCAAGATAAATGGGCAGATAGTCCTAATCGTAGTTTTATGAATGGCGAACCATCTGTTGTCGTAAGCATACAGAATACCCTCGAGGAGGATATGATTACCATTACCGACCTAGTCCGAGCATATATTGAAGAATTTAACGAAGCCAATAATGTGGTGAAAGCCACCATTATTCGCGATGGTTCGATTGTACTACGTCAACGTACGCAGTTATTGATTGAAAATGGTATTCTAGGCTTTGTCATCGTAGCTATTCTCTTGGCTATGTTTTTGCATTGGCGCTTAGCATTTTGGGTGGCCTTAGCTATTCCTATCTCCTTCGCAGGGATGTTTATTTGTGCCAATTTATTGGATGTTACGATCAATGTCATTTCTCTTTTTGGTATGATTCTAGTAATTGGTATTCTGGTCGATGATGGGATTGTCATTGGGGAAAACATCTATCAAAAATATGAAAAAGGAGTTCCCCGAATGAAGGCAGCTATTGATGGTACGATGGAAGTGTTACCTGCTGTTTTTTCAGCCATTGTGACGACTGTAGTCGCATTTTCGACCTTCCTGTTTTTGGATGGCCGATTAGGGGATTTCTTCCGAGAAATGGCAATCGTTGTCATCTTTTCTTTAATCTTTTCCTTAGTTGAAGGGGCCTTTATATTACCCACACACGTGGCACATTCAAAAGCATTGAGTAAAGATCGTAAGCCCAATCGTTTGCAAGAAGGCTTGGATAGTGTGATGGGCTGGATGAGAGATCGTTTGTATGCACCAGTACTCAAATTTGCCATGTATAATAAAATGCTTACATTTTCTACCATAGTAGGTATCCTAATGATTACTATGGGAGCAATCAATGGAGGTATTATCAAAGGAACTTTCTTCCCTAATATTGAAAGAGATGATATAGCAATCACTCTACAAATGCCGGCAGGCACCCGTGAGAATATCACTCAAAAGTGGTTAAATCATATCGAAGCAGCAGCATGGCGTACCAATGAAAAACTGAGCAAACAGTATTTCAACAGTGAAAAACAAGCCATTCTAAAGATTGAAAAAAATGTTGGGCCAAGTACTTACGAAGGTCGTATTAGTGTTTCGCTCTTGGATGGTGAAAATAGAGATACTCTTGGATTACGAGATGTTATTAATGCCATTCGAGAAGAAGCTGGAAGTATAGAAGAAGCGGAATTAGTCAGTTATGGAGCTCAATCTACCTTTGGCAAGCCTGTTTCTATTTCTTTAGTCGGAAATGACGTAGACGAGCTAAATGCCGCAACAGATCATCTTAAAAAAGAAATGAGTGCCTTGTCAGAGCTGACAGATGTCGTGGATAATAATCAGGAAGGTCTTCGCGAAATTAATATCGAACTCAAAGAAAAGGCACAGTATCTCGGATTACAAATACAAGATATCGTAAACCAAGTACGTGCTGGTTTCTTCGGACAAGAGGTACAACGTTTGCAGCGTGGAAGAGATGAAGTACGAGTATGGGTAAGATATGATCAACAAGATAGAACAGATCTAACACAATTAGAAAATATGCGGGTAAGGTTTGCGGATGGTCGAGCATTCCCACTTTCCGAAATTGCTGACCTATCTATAGAACGAGGAGTAATTAGTATTAATCACATCGACGGACGTAGAGAGGTAAAAGTAGAGGCAGATATCGCAAATGATAAAGTTTCTGTAAGTGAATTGACCACTCAATTGAAAGAGATTATCGTCCCTGAAGTTCTAAGCAATTATCCTACAGTAGCACCATTATTTGAAGGACAAAATAGAGAGCAAGCCAAATCTGTAGATTCCATGGCTAATATTGGACCGGTCATCCTCGCTATCATGTTTTTCTGTATCGCATTGACTTTTCGTTCAATCTCTCAAACCGTTGTTGTCTTTTTATTGATTCCCTTCTCCATGATTGGGGTAGGATGGGGACATTACTTGATGGGAGCACCAATAAGTCTGTTCTCTATTTTAGGTTTGGTTGCACTGGTTGGTATTCTGGTGAATGATGCCCTAGTATTTGTAACGACTTATAATCGAAATATGACGGATGGTATGAAACAGATGGACGCTTTGTATGAGGCTGGTTTATCTAGGTTTCGTCCCATTGTACTGACCTCCGTCACTACTTTTGCTGGTTTGGCGCCACTTTTATTTGAAAAGAGCTTGCAAGCACAGTTCTTGATCCCAATGGCTATTTCTATTTCTTATGGTCTCTTGGCTATTACCGTAATCATCTTGGTATTACTGCCCGTCTTACTCATTGTCGTTAATCGCATGAATGTATATGTTGCCTACGCATGGAATGGTAAAAAACCATCCTATGAGTCTGTCGAACCTCTAGACAAAAAAGACCCAAGTGAAGAAGAGGAAGAAATGATAGCTAGCTTTAGCAAATAACAAAACTTGAAACAATCAAAAACAGATGAAGCCAAGAATTGCAGTCGACATGGATGAAGTCATTGCTGATGTAATGCCTAAATTCATTGATTTATATGAAAAAGAATTTGGTAAAAGATTAAGTAAAGAAGACTACTGGGGAAAAAAAGTTTATCAAATAGAAGGAGCACAAAAAATCCGTAAATACCTATTTGATAAAGGCTTTTTCAGAGATTTGCCCGTCATCGAACATAGCCAAGAAGTATTAAAAGAACTTCAAGCGCATTATGATATTTATATCACTACCGCAGCCATGGAGTTTCGTACTTCCTTCGAAGATAAATATGATTGGCTTGCAGATCACTTCCCTTTTATCCACTGGAAAAACATCATCTTCTGCGGTGATAAAAGTGTCTTTAATACCGATTATATGATCGATGACCATCCATTTAATCTGCAAACGTTTAAAGGTAAAGGACTCTTGTTTACAGCTTCTCACAATATCAATGAAACAGCATACACCAGAGTGAATAATTGGCTGGAAATTCGTGCTTTTCTAGCAGAAGAACGAGCGAAAAGAAAATAGTATATGACCTCAGAGGAGAAGCTGCCCTTATGGCAAAAGTTGAAGAAATTATTTCTACAGAAGGCTAAATTTGCGATGACTAGTGGCCTCGCCACTGCGGTAGATATTGGGCTCTTTTATGTACTGATCACCCATGTATTCCAAGGGCAATGGATCCTTTCTAATACAATTGCCTATGGTATAGCAGTACTGCTCAACTTCACCCTACAAAAGCTTTTTGTTTTTGATCTAAAGCGGTCGCTTGGGCAGGCCTTTGCGCTGGCCATGGCGGTTTCTTTTGGTGGCTATTTATTGAATACAGGAATCATTAAACTGCTTTCTTATATTTCAGAATTGGCCGCACAACCCCTAATTCCTAAATTGATTGCAACAGGAATTGTATTCTTCTACAATTTCTATTTTAAAAAATATGTTTTTGAAAAACGTTTTTTCAAAGTTGATTAGCATGATGAATCGATTGTACACTTTGATGTGGATGGTTTTGGGTATGCAAGTTTCTTTTGCTCAAGTCCCACTCAGCCTTTCGGATGCTATCCAAAAAGGATTGGATAACAACTACCAAATCAAAATATCTGAAGCCAATTTGGATATAGCTGCCAATAACGATAGTTGGGCTGTTGCAGGCCGTTACCCACAAATCAATCTAACACTCAACTCTCAGAATGGCTTTAATAACTCTAATAACCCTGCTTCTGTATTGCGCGAACAGAACTCATTTAACGCAAGCATTATTCCCGGTCTAGAACTAAACTGGACCCTCTTTGATGGTTACCGAGTTAAATTTACAAAGCAGCAACTCGCTCAACTAAAAAATCTGAATGAGGGGAATGTGCAGATCGCTGTGGAGAATACGATCCAACGTATTATCCTAGCTTATTATCAAACTTTAGTGCAGCAAGAACAACTGCAAGTACTTTTGGAAGTTTTGGACTTATCTAGAGATCGTATCGCTTATCAAGAGGTAAAAAAAGATTTTGGACAAGCCACTTCTTTTGATCTATTGCAAACTCAAGATGCTTATTTAAGTGACTCTACCAATTATTTGGTACAAGAAAATGCACTCGAAAACGCTTTTCGTAACTTGAATTTAGCGATGGGAGAGGATAACCTCAGTATTCGTTATTTATTGACGGATCAAATCGAAGTAGAAGATGCCTATGAATTGGATGATTTGAAGCAAAAAATGCTGGCCAGCAATAAAAACTTACGCAACTTACAGGTCAATCGTGAACTAGCTAGTATCAATACAAAGATTCAAGAAGCTGCAAATTATCCAAGCCTGAGTTTGCGTACAGGAGCAACTTATAACTTAAATATTTCAGCTGGAGAACAACTCTTTACCTTTACCCCCGAACCACAAACTATTCCACAAGTAGCTGCAAAGAGCTTCAACTACTTCTTGAACTTCTCTGCTACCTACAATCTGTTCGATTGGGGCCGTCGTCAAAAGACGATCGAAAATGCTCAGATGGAAGAAATGATTGCCCAACTAAATATTGAAGATCAAAAGCGCAACCTATTCTCTCAATTAGAGAATACATTCGCTACTTACAATAATCAAAAAAGATTACTTCAATTGACTGATAACCTACTGGAGAATGCAAACCAAAACCTAGGTATTGCCAATGAACGTTTCAAAGGTGGTTTAATTAATTCTTTTGATTATCGTTCGATTCAATTGAGCTATATCAATGCCTCGCAATCGCGTTTAAATGCTTTACTCAATTTGAAGAATACCGAAGTAGAATTAATCCGCCTAATCGGTGGTTTGGTTCGCTAAAGCATGACAAAAAAATAAGTTCCGTGTTTCAAGTCAACAGATTTTGCCCAGGCATAGCATTATACGCCTGAGGCAGTGGTCTGTCTACCCATCAGCTAAAGCAAGGCTTTACAACACCATAGGTAGATAAATAATGAGTAGTTATCTTTTTAATGTTCCCAAAAATTTAGGTTTTAACTGTGGTTTGAATTTTTGACCAAATCCAGAATTATTAGGCTTGTAGTCACCCACAAAATGGGCATCACTACCCTCACTTGGTATCTGGTCTTCGTGCCCTAGCGCCCAGCGAATCCCATTTAGCGAAAGCTTCCTCATCGACTCCTCCTTAAAGTCAAAAGGATGCCCTAGTGTGGTAAAAAACACTCTGGCTTTTTGCCCCCTTTTCCCGGTATAGGACTTAGTCCATGCTACTACATTATCTAAAGGAAAACGATCTAAAGCATGATTATTAGCATGGTTAGAACGCAATGCTTTGCCATCTAAAAGGGCTTTACTATCTCCATACAAACTATCTTGCCCTCCAGTCACATGATACAACCAACTATAGGCTTTAAAAGCTTCAACCCCCCTTAGAATAGGATGCCCATTTGATATTCCTGCTATGCTGACTTCCGTCAAATGATGATCGCCATCTGCAAAGTGGCCATGATGTGTAATCCATTTTTGACCAAATACTTTAGTCGGCCATTCTTCATTCAGCCATTGCCATTGACTACTATCTGGGTATCTAAAAGCATGGGTGGCCGTACGAAAGCCAACCATTGGACGGCCTGATTCTGCATAATCTAAAATATATTGTGCCTCTTCCTCTGGCAATGCTCTAAAACGAGTAAACATCACCATCAAATCAGCCGAATCGAGCACCTCCAAACCAGCAATATGATGTAAATTATTAGGATCAATATACCCCATCGAGTCCAATGCATAACAAACGCTTACCCGATAGCCATCCCGCTCTAAAATGGAGGCCAACATAGGCATCGATTCTTCCGAACGATACTCTTCATCGCCGGTTACAAAAACGATATGTTTTGGAGCCTCTTCTACTGTTTCTTGTATTTGGCTACAGCCAAAAAAGAATAAGAATGATAAAAATATATAGTTACGCATCATTTTTACTTTACAACAATTTCATCAATAAATATCCATGCTTTACTGCCTGCACCAGGGTGCCAATCAGGGCACATTTTTCTATTCTGTGCATGAATTTTTATATATCGTACCTTCTGAGCAGGTATTTTTACATGGAAATTTTTCAGAATAGCGCCTTCTTCCTTGGCTTCGACCGTATTGGTTGACATGCCTACTGTTTTGAATTCTTGCCGGTCTTTCTCAGCAATAGAAACTTCTACACTGGTTGGCATAAATATCCAATCTGCCATCCGCTGAAGTGCACCAACTTGTACTTCTTCGATATCCATTGTACTACCAAGGTCAATTTCAACAACCATATCTTCTCCTTCAAATCCTAGCCATTCGCCATCATTGTACTGCTCACTTCCGTGAATACTATTGGTAAGCGTTTTTGCGCCAGTGTGCGGATGTTTGCGAGTGTAGGTGGTTTGCACTTTCGTGCGACGATTGACCGCAAGGTGGAAGCTACGCTTTTGATTGCTATTATTCGAATTCCCCATATCTTCCACTACCTTAATTACCCCATTCATTAAAGACCAATGCCCAGGGAAAGTACAGAGGAATGGATAATTCCCTACCTTCTCGGGAGCTGTAAAATACAAATCATAGGATTGATGCTGTGGAACCAAAGGCGTATAAAACAGCACACTTTCATTATCCGGAATATATTGTCTTTGCTCTGCATCTGTTTCTTTTACCATATCATCGGCTGCTTTACCGAGTGCTTCTAGGCTACCAGGTGTACCAATCACCAGATTGTGAGGCATCACATCTGGATTTTTCAAAGTGATTTTAACTGGTTTTCCTGCTTCGACGATGATTTCTTCTTTATTATAGACCATCCTAGAGAGTATAGTAGCAATACTGACTTCTTGTAGTTCAAGGGATTGCAGAAGTTGTATTTGTTCCTCTTGCTCTTTTTTAGGGAGAAGCGGTTGGAGTAAGTCTAGAATTTCAACCACCCCTGTAAATGCTGCTTGATCTCGCGCTTCCAATGGTATCTGTTTTGCAATCTTGCTGAGCTGTTGATTTAAACCAATTTGCTGATCAGTATTTAATTGATCAAGGTAGATACTTTGTAGAGCGAAAGTAGTGGAAGCTAATAAGGAAGTATCTTGTATAATTGGTAAAATGATTTCTGCCTTTTCTGTCTGTAAGCCAGGTAAGAAAGCTAATGCTTCTATAGCATCGACTTTTAAGCTATCCGTATTGCCTTTGATAATTCCACTTAGCATTGGGAATAACTTTATCCTTGTTCCATCTTCCATCCATCTAATACTTTGAAGAACTTGCTTTTGAGCAATTTGAGCAGGAGCTTCATTTCTGATATTGGCTAATAAAGCAGTTGCAATCTTCTGAATAGTAGGACTAAGATGAGATTGAGCAATAGCTAAAAGCTGATTTTCATACTGCTTTAAATCTTCTTTCGGCATGGCCATTATTTTCTCTACCAGTGGATGTTCTTCCAATAAATTAGCATCTTCCAATTGTTCTAGGGCATAAAGTAGCGTAGCTGCTTCCGAGGTTTGTTTGAGAGTTGCCAGTTGCTGAAGCGCTGTGTTTCTAGTTTCTGAAGAGGTGTTAAATCGCTTGATTAAAGTCAATAAAAGGGCTTCATTAGAAGGTAGTGCTAAAAGCTCTTGCTCATTGAGCATGGTATAAAGTTGAGCTTTCCCTCCACTGATTTCATCCACATAAGCTGGATTCGTTTGCAAAGCTTCCTGCCAATAGGGACGTAGGTACCGAAGGGACTCTGTAATGGAATAATCTAAGTAATAATCTTTGGGTAGCTGGTTGGCTTTTAGGCAAAGTTCGACTGCTTCTGCACTTTCGAAATAAGTGAGCGCTACTACTGCTTCCATGCGAACGCTAGGCGAATCATCGGCTATCGCTTTCGCTAAATAAGTCAGCGCATCAGGTACGTCTGCTTTCCAATAGCGTAGTATTTTTACTGCTGCGGCTCGCACTTTTTCTTCTTTTGCTTCTAGCAAAACCTTCAATAAGTCTACATTTGGTTGGTCAAATGCTTGGTGTAACCAAAGGGCCTCAAGCAGCAAACGCTCTGCTTTTTGCTGCTCTCGCCATTTGGCGACAGCCGCTAAAACCTCATCCTTTGGACGCTGCCATAGCGCTCTTCTTGCACGATACTTTACTCTGTCTTCATAAGTATCGAGTAATGCGAGTAAGTTGTTAATACTCTCTTTGGACAAATCCTGTGCTTCCAGTAAGCGTTTATCATTATAAGTAATACGCCAGATACGGCCATGCGATTGATCGCGCATACTATCACGCATGGAATGTTGCATATGTCCGATCAGTGGATTGTACCAATCGACGACGTATAATGCCCCGTCCGGTCCAATTTGAAGATCAACTGGTCTAAAGTTAGGATTGCTTGATTGCAAAAAAGAGCCTAGGTCTTCTGATTCGAACCCTGCTTCTTTTTCAAAAACTTGATGTTGCTTGATCCCTTGAAATCCAATATTATTATTGACCAAGAATAGCCCCTGCACCTCTTCTGGAAAATGTCTGCTTTTTAGAAACTCTACCCCACAAGTAGGGCGAACAACACTAGTAAACACTTTCATTCCTTTGTGCTTTTGGCCGTAAGCCATTCGCCCAGACATTGGATTGGCAAAATAATTCGCACCGCCACTCGCATCCGCAATAAAATGATTTCCCCATTGATCAAATACCTGCCCCCAAGGATTGGCATAAGGGTAGGAAGTATATACCTCTAAATGCATCATCTTAGGATGATAACGGAAAGTTGCTCCATCATTTACGCGTACTGGGCCATAAGGTGTTTCAATTTGGGAGTGAAAAAACACACCCACATGGAAATATAATGCCCCATCAGGTCCCCATTCAAATGCACTATTAGAGTGATGGCTATCCTCTGTACCAAATCCATGAAGGATGATCTCTTTGACATCTGCACGATCATCACCATTTGTATCTTTCAAGAAAAGTAGATCAGATTGCTGCGCCACAAAAACACCATCTTCGCCTAGTTCGAAACCAGTTGGCAAATAAAGGCTATCTGCAAAGATGGTTTGCTTGTCGGCTTTGCCGTCGCCGTCTGTATCTTCCAAAATTAATAACTTATCGTGAGGTTCTTCGCCTGGATAATAATGAGGGTAAGTTGGCATCGTCAAAGCCCAAAGCCGCCCTTTGCTATCAAAGGTCATGGACATCACATTACCTAGGTCAAAATCTTTTTCAGAGGCAAAAAGGTTGGCGGAATAGCCTTCTTCCAATTGAAACTGGCGGCGCATTTCCAGTTCTGCCAAATTAGCTTTATAGCCAATATTATTGATTTGGAAGAATTGCATATAGATGTAGGTGCCCCCAAAAAGGAGCAAGGTCCCAATTAAAAGGGTAAGTATAAGGAAGTTATTCTTTTTCATCTTTTAGGATTTTAGAGCCGAAACTGTTGACCAAATTTGTTGATCTAAATCTTCAAGGATTTGATCAATCATTTCCATTTCACCAGGGAAGTTTTCTACCCCAAAAGGTTCTTTTCTTCTCCCAAAAATATACTCACTATTTACGGGTCGCCATCGAAAGAAAAATTGGCGATTTTTTTCAACAATAAGTTCTCGGAGTGCTTGTAAATTTCCCCAATTTATTGCTTCCTGATTGGCTAATTGCAATTCATTCATCATCATTATCGCCACTTTCTGATAACCTTCATCTGTAAGATGTATGCCGTTAATAGTATAGTTCTTTTGATCAGCACTGAAGAGCTTTTGACTTTCGTCAAATAGATTGATGAAAGTGATATTTTCTTGTAAGGCTAGTTGTTTCATGCTCGCCGTATACAGTTGTAATTGTTGGTTGTGCATTGTTGGATCAAGTCGGAGTTTTGCTATTTTTTCATGAGCGATTGGAGAAACTAAGACTAAGCGAGGAGCAGTTTTTCCATTAAATCGCTGACTTTTTAAGTTACGAATCCGTGTTTGCAGATTTTGGATATAACTTGTTAGACCATCTGCTCCTTGGTAAGATTCATTCATACCAAAGCAAAGGAAAATAACACCTGCTTGTGCATTGGTGAGGTGTTCATTTTGTGGGCCAAAATGGAGTGGCCGGGGTTGGAGCTGAGGCTCATCTGCGCTCCATCCCATATTGCGGAATTGTAATTTTGCCTCTGGGTATTGGAGTTGAAAAAGCGTTTCGAAATACCCGAAGTGCTGCATTCGCTCTGCGAATGTATTGCCGATAAAAACAATATGATCATTTGGCTGGATGGATAGTTTGGCTTTCGATTGGGCAGATGCGAGTATGGAACTAAGCCATATGCAAAGGAGGATAATCAAGAAACGCATAAGCTGGTTGTTTTTTCGTTTTGTGTTCTAATTTAGTTAATTAAGCACTAAAACCCAACCATTTAGCTAAAGCTAGAAGCCTAAAGAAGAAAAAAGTTGTAGAAATATGATTAATGATCCGCTAGATCACTGATGTACTTTCTTAGAAAAAGGAAGATGATCCACGGTCTATAGTTTTAGAGGAAAGCTGAAAACAGGGAACTTATACCTTTAGTTTTGTAGCCGTTGCGTTAAGTTTAAAACTTAATACAACGGCTACATTTTTATTCCATTACAAGACCCTCATCCTTGTGAAAAGCTTTATAGCGACCTTTTCCAAATAAGGTTCCGTTGAATTTGATCGTTCCTTTCAGCTTATCTTGTTCTCCTTGCGGTAAACGAATAAAATCTGAACATTTTACAGAACAACAACTTTGATATTTTTCTGCACATTCATCGCATTGGATGAAGAGAATGTGGCAGGCATCATTAGCGCAGTTGACGTGTGTATCACATGGCTTTCCACACTGATGGCATTTGGCAACGACTTCATCAGAAATACGCTCCCCCATACGCTCATCAAATACAAAGTTTTTACCAATAAACTTGTTAGGTAAACCCTGTTCATCACATTGACGCGCATATTCAATGATTCCTCCATTGACCATATATACGTTATCAAAGCCTTTATGAAGGTAATATGCACTTGCTTTTTCACAACGAATACCGCCAGTGCAGTACATGATAATGTCTTTATCTTTATCCTTTTGGAGCATATCTTCCACTACAGGTAGTGCTTCACGGAAGGTCTCTACATCCGGGCAGATAGCGCCTTCGAAGTAACCAACTTCACTTTCGTAATGATTGCGCATATCAACAATCAAGGTTTCATCTTTTGCTAGCAGTTCATTCACTTCTTTAGCATCCAAGTGTTTTCCACGCTTGGTAACATCAAAGCTTTTATCATCTAAGCCATCAGCTACGATCTTCTTTCTAACCTTAATTTTGAGTTTGTAGAAAGACTTGCCATCATCTTCGATCGCAATATTCAGGCGAATGCCATTTAAGAATGGGACAGCATACATCGCTTCTTTGAAGGATTCAAATTGATTTGCAGGAACAGAAATTTGTCCATTAATTCCTTCAAAAGAAACGTAGATACGTCCAAAAACCCCCAGCGCAGACCAGTCTTTATAGATCTGATCTCTGAAACTTTGAGGATCTTCAATGTGATGATATTGGTAAAAGGATAGTGTTACCCTTGATTCATCACTTTCCAAGAGTAGGCGTTTTAGCTCGTCGCTATTAACGCGGTTGTACAATTTTGCCATTTTTAAAATTTGGTACTTTAGAAATCACGGGCAAGTTGCAGGCTTGCTGCTTCCCGTACCGATCTATCCCCATTGGAATAGAACTGCAAAAGTAGTAATAAACCCAAATGATCCCAAAAAGATTAACCTAATCCATTTATCCATAACGGCAAGTGTGATTGTAGAATGGTATTGTTTTGCACTCCTAAGTAGTTAGGCTAGAACCTGTCAGCCTCTGGCTGAAATTGGTACAATAAAATTCAGCCATAGGCAGACAGGTTTTAGCGTCCCTTCAAAAACCATGCGTAACTTTCCTATCGTCAGTTACTTGTAATTTTCGAAGGGACAATTTTATTATACAAGCAATTTTGTATAGCCGCTTAAGCATCTTTGATTTAGATACAAATAAAGCATTCAAAATGGGCCCCATTAAGCACACGAATTTGATTCAACTGGTTCAGGCACATTATAATACAACAACATTATCCTAGGTGTTTGATTCCTTTTTATAGATTTCTGGATCATCCCAATTTCAACACAACCAAGTTCTTTTGCAATTTTGATCATTACTGCATTTGAGGAAATAATTTTACCGAATAGGATTTTGATAGATGTCATGGGTAACATTTCTAAGATCGCTTTAAAAAGCTTGTACCCCACTCCCTCGTTCCAGTATTCTTTTCTGACATAAGTACTCGATTCTCCCTGTTCATTATAATAGTTAGGATTATTTCCAAAAGGTAGACAACTCTGCCAACCAAGTATCTTATTATGTTCATCTTCAGCTACAATGAAAAAAAAACAGGGCTCCTCAATATCAAATAATTTTTTTAGATGTATTTTGGCTTTAGAATTATCTATAACTCCTTCCGTTCCTATGGCTGTCCTTTGATTTTCTAGCCATATTTCAAAAACCTGCTCAAAATCACTTTCTACTGCTCTCCGAATAAGATAGTTTGTCTTTTCAACTTTCATGTTCTAACTGTTATTATTAATTATTCATAGAATAGTTAAGAACATACTTTTCGAAAGGGGTTTCTTTAAAATTTTGAAGCTATTCAAAAAGCATGTTGCCAATTGCATACAACAGCTAGAGCGCGCAAAAGAGGCTTTTTTTAGGCGTTATCCGTCTAGATAAAGCTAAAAAAGCTGAAGAATTTTATACTTGAAGATTTGTTTATGGCGAGCAAGATATATTTTTAAATAACTTATTTATAATTTTATTGGACATAAAGTTTACAGGAAGGGTAAGATTATATTTACGGTAGCAAGGTTTCCATAAAGTTCTTTTTTTGTATTTATTGCACTTCATCAACAGTTTAAGTAGCCTGCTCGAAACCGTGCCTGCTGGCAGCTTGAAATTGCGACAATAGCCATGACAATATGGCTTTGATGGCTGATGTAATTTTTTTGGGGTAAGTTCACCTAATTCCTTCCAATTGTAATCCATTTCTAGAAAACTCTTCTATGTTTTTTCTTTCGATCCCAATTCAAGATAAGCTTACCCCAACTAATCAGAATGGCAAGCAAAGCATCAGTACTCAGATGAGGTCCTTTAGCTGACCACTCCAGTTCATTTTTATCCTATGACACTGCCATTTATTTTCGATTCACAACATGCACCATTATAGGTATGCCAGCAAGCTCAATGAATAAATATACAAGAGCATATTAGTCTTTTACGACTTTAAGACTTAAGTCAAATCCTGTTGCTGAGTGAGTAAGTGCACCTACGGATACATAGTCTACGCCTGCTTGAGCCACAGCTCTAACATTGTGGATATTCACACCACCAGAGGCTTCCGTTTCAAAACGGCCATTGATGACTTGAACAGCTTCATGGAGGATGGGCAATTCAAAGTTATCCAACATAATTCTAGTGACCCCCCCTTTTTCAAGCACTTCATATAATTCTACTAAATTCCTTACTTCTATGGTGATATTGAGCTTTAGATTATTTTCTTTCAGATAGGCTTGTGCACGATCAATAGCTGCGCTAATACCTCCACATGCATCGATATGGTTATCTTTTATCATGATCCAATCGTATAAACCAAAACGATAGTTTTCGCACCCTCCTAATTTTACTGCCCATTTTTCAATAAATCGAATAAGGGGCGTGGTTTTACGTGTATCTAAGACTTTAGCCTTTAGGTCTTCTATTTCGAAGTGGAAACGATTGCTTAATGTTGCAATACCACTCATACGTTGCATAGTATTTAGAAGAATACGTTCTGCCTTAAGCAATGCTTGTGCATTTGCTTCTACCTCAAAGGCGATATCCCCAAAAGAAACAGCTGCGCCATCTTCTAATTTTGGTGTAAAAGTAGCGCTTGGATCCACTCTTTTCAAAATATATTCTGCTACTGCGATTCCTGCGATCACACCTTCATCTTTCACCTTCAATACGGCTTTATTTCTTGCCTCTGATGGGATGCAAGCCAAGGAGGTATGATCGCCTTCTCCAACATCTTCTGCTAATGCTTGGGTTACAAATTGCTCTAATAAGGTTTTGTATTCTGCAGGAATATTTACCATAATTTGATTCATTTAAAAAAATTTCCGCAAAGTTAAAAAAAAAGGCATGTAGACTAAGTCTAGCACACCTTTTTTGCTTAAAAATCTATGATATTCAAGGATTTACTAAAACATAATACCAATTTTTAAAATAATGGCATTAATGGTTCCTTTTGAATCTTCATCTGACTCTGTTAGTGGAGTTACGGTTTCGATAATTTTTCCACCATCATCATCTGTTGCATCAGCAAAGCCAATTTGAACCCCTAGGCCAGCAATAAGGCTGGTTTGGTCATTTAGTCCGTATTCGGCACCTGCTCCGATACCCCAAGAAAGGTTTATTAGGTTTACATCTTCTCGGATATTGATACTTTCCGCATCATCCCCTCCGCCTTCGATCGTTCCTCTTGCTTGTGTACGAATACCTAATGCAAGGAATGGCTCTAGGAAATATGAAAATTCTTTTTCGGCAATTTCACCCACTTTCATTTTTAAACCGATTGGAATTTCTACGTATTGTAGGCTATACTTGAGCTTCGTTTGAGGAGCAAAAGCATTACCTACATCTGTATTGTTGTAAGCGTTTTCTGGAACGTCAGACTGTGTCCAAAATCGACCTGCCTCTTCGAATAGAAGTGTCCCACCGGTATTAAAAGAGAAACCAAGGCCAGATGTTACTGCATAATTATCACTAAAGTACCATTCGGAAAGCATCCCTAGTTTTAAACCAATCAGTGTTCCACTTGGATTAATTTTATTATCATCAGCGGACATCCAGTTGAAGGTTGGACTCAACTGAAAGCCGAATCTTTTGTCCCCTTGAACTTGCGCAAAACTAAATTGAACGAGTACGCTCAAAAAGATGGCAATACTTACAATTTTTTTCATCATTCATAAGTTTTTTGATTCAGGAATAGATGTTGAAGTTTTGATTTTTATTTCCTTTACAGTTGATTACTAACTTTTAGCACAAAAAGTAAATTTTTATTACTTATCAACTAAATATGAAGGGCAGTGACTGCATCATACCCAACGGTGATTACTCCTGAAGTGGTATAAATGTTAGAATTATTCTAGCTATTTAGAAAGCGTTTGGGCAAAAAGAAACACTTTTCCCTTTATTCGGGCACAAATTTAGCAGTTGTAATTTAAAAACAACAAGAATTGATACAATGAGTTGGAAAAAAGCTTACCCCATTCTGTTATTAGGACTAATTTATTTTTCATCTTGCCAAAATGAAAAACGAAAAAACATCCCGGATGTTTCAGAAATTCAAGTCGATATAAATATTCGAAGGTTCGAAAAAGACCTTTTTGCTTGTGATACCAATCAAATGGAAAGCGCGTTAGCTGATATAGAAGCAAAATACCCAGATTTTTCACGTATATTCTTTGAACGGATTTTACGATCAAAAGATAGCATAATAGCACCTCAAGGACATACCGCCTTCCTTAAGGGTTTTGTGCAGTTTCCAAGTGTTCGGAAGTTGCATGATACGGTATTAGTCGTTTATCCTGATATGGATGACATCCTAAAAGAATACAGGCAAGCCTTCCAGTTTTATCAATATTATTTCCCTGATAAAGTAGTACCTAGCATTACCACCTATCTGTCGGAGTATACTATTGGTCAATTCATTTACAAAGATGACGCCATAGCTGTAGGATTGGATTTTTTCCTTGGAGAGGATTATCCCTATCATTTATACATTCCACAAAATCCAAATTTCTCAGCCTATCTAACCCGTACATTTAATAAAGAGCATCTAGTAGAAAAGTCTATGCGATTGATTGCAGATGACCTAATTGGCGATCCCAAAGGGAATCGTTTATTAGACTATATGGTTCATTATGGTAAGAGACTGTATTTATTGGATCAGTTTATGCCTTTTGCACCTGATAGCATTCGTTTGGAGATGACTGCTACTCAGGTAGAATGGCTAAATAATAATGAAATGGAAATGTGGGCGTATTTTCTTAAAGAAAATCTATTATATAATAGTGATTGGGTGGATATTAGAAAATTAGTGGAGTATAGCCCAAGTTCACCAGGCATGCCTCCAGAAGCGCCAGGTCGGACTGCCAATTGGATTGGATGGCAGATTGTTAAAAGTTATATGCGACGTAATCCAGCAAATACACTTGATGATTTAATTTTAGAGAAAGATGCACAAGCCATTTTAGATGCCTCTAAGTATAAACCTCGGAGATAGTGATAGAAGTTATGTAACTTTGCAGCAGATCAAAAGGGATTTAGTAAAAAGTACGTGCCCTAACATGATAGCTAATGCTATTTTGGGACTTACTACTCAGCCTAAATGATATGCCTACTTTGCTGAAAGCCCTATATGCTGCAGCTAAACTTGTCCTAGCTGGGGCTAAATTGTCGGATTTCACCTAGCCTAGGTAGCTTATGGAGAGAGCTGTTGAGAAATTGGCAACTTGAGTCAGAATGGCCAATAATATGCTTGGTACCAATCATCATTACTAATCGGCCTATTGAACAGCCAATGATAAATCCCCTGTAAATTCTAAATGAAAAATTATTAGGCAGATAAATATGCCTATTAGAAACCAAATAAACGTACATTATTATGGGGAAAAGAGCGATTCCTGTAGTCGATTTATCCAAATTTGTAAATGGAAACGAAGCGGATAGAGCTGCTTTCATTGAAGAGTTAGGTAAAGCATTCCATGAAATTGGCTTTGTCGGAGTAGTTAATCATGGTATTCCTAAATCTTTGATCGACCAGTTTTATACTAGAGCAAAAGGGTTTTTTGGATTAGATGTAGCCACTAAGCGCAAGTACGAAATTGCTGGCATGGCTGGCCAGAGAGGATATACTTCCTTTGGGAAAGAGCATGCAAAGCAATCGGAGGTAGCTGATTTGAAAGAGTTTTACCAAATAGGTCAAGAGGTAGCGGATGATCATCCATTAAAAGCAGCTTATCCTGATAATGTCCACGTGACAGAAGCACCAGATTTTGTACAAACAGGCGAAGAGCTGTATCGCCAATTTGAAGAAAAAGGTGGTGCCTTATTAAGAGCAATTGCCATTCATTTGGAGTTATCAGAGCATTATTTCGATCGAGAAATTGAAAAAGGAAATAGCATTTTGAGAGCTATTCATTATCCACCGATTACAAGGGAACCAGAATCTGCAATTAGAGCAGAACAACACGAAGATATCAACTTAATTACTTTATTAGTAGGAGCATCTGCTGGTGGCTTACAACTCTTAGACAAAAATAATGAGTGGATTGATATCATGCCAGAAGAAGATGAAATTGTTATCAATGTTGGCGATATGCTTCAACGCTTAACCAATGATTATCTAAAATCTACCACTCATCGTGTGGTTAACCCTCCTAGGGAGGAGTGGCATTTGCCTAGATTATCTATCCCTTTCTTTTTACACCCAAAGTCAGGTATGGATTTAACTTGTTTGGATAAATGTGTAACGGAAGATAATCCGCTACATTATGAGCCAATTACTGCTGGTGAATACCTAGATGAGCGCTTACGCGAAATAGGCCTAAAGAAGTAGGGAAATTAAGGTTTTAGTCGTTTTATAGACGAGAGAGCTGAATTGAGCGATTTTTAGTAAAAACAATGTAAATACTCCTGTTAAATATTTGAGCGGGATTAAACCTTTGCGTATTTTTATATTCAAAATAACATCTAATCCCACTTGAAGGGCATGATTTGTTTACATTAAAAAAAGATCAAATATGGAACCGATATTATTATTTAATTTCTTCGGACCTGAAATGCTAGTTATTTTCTTCGCCATTCTTCTTTTATTTGGAGGCAAGAAAATTCCTGAATTAATGCGCGGTATTGGTAAAGGTATCCGCGAATTTAACAGTGCTAGATCTTCTATCGAAAGTGAATTAAAAGAAGGTATGCGCGAAACAGAAAAAGAAAAGTCTTAATCCATTAAGTTTTGGAAAAAAAGCCCTTTCGTTCATCAACAAAAGGGCTTTTTTATAATCAAAATATCGACTATTTACGTCCAAATAATCCCCCCAGAAGCTTCATCCCAATTCCGGCCACATCGTCAATGATGCTGCCATCTCCATCCGAATCCAAAAACTTAGTGATTAAGCTCATCGCAGGATCTTGATTAGATTGTTGCGACATCGTTCCTGAAAGTAAAGAAGCAATGCCAGCAATATCCAATCCTTGCTCTTTTTTGGTTTTTCCTAATGCTCCCATTACAACAGGAGCTAATAAACTCATCAAATTACCCGTCTTGCTTGAGTCCAAGCCACTCATTTGACTGATCATACTTACAGCGCCATTAGTCTTATTACCGAGTACATGGTTTAAGATACCAGTCCCGTTCAACATACTCGAATTATTGGGTTGTGTGTTGCCCGAAAGCATTCCCATCATATCATCAAGAATACTTCCGTCGTGATCGCGATCTAGGGCGTTAGATAATGCACTTGCCCCTTCTTGAGAGGAAGCATTTTTCGCTAAACCACTCATGAGAGTAGAGATGATACCAGAAGCAGCCGCAGCTGTTTGATGCTTGTCTTCACTTCCAATTTGTTGGCTGAGCTGGTCAAGCATACCTTCTGATAATTGGCCTTGAAGAAGTCCCATTAAATCCATACTAAAAATTTTATTTATTTGGAATGATATTTTAGTTATTCATACTAAGATAACGAAAAATTGACAAGTTTTTTATTTCATCCTTATGACTATACACTCCTGAAAAGGTCACAAAAAACGCGGAGCTCAGGCAATAAAGAGGCTCCGCGCGCAGAAAAGAGCGTTTTCGAAATATATGGAGAGAAAAACAAGTTCTTTTCTTCTTTTTATGATAAAATATATAAGTAGTTAGGCTAAAAAATTGGTACAATAAAATTTTAGCGTCCCTTCAAAAACCATGCGTAACTTTCCTATCGTCAGTTACTTATAATTTTCGAAGGGACAATTTTATTATACAAGCAATTTTGACTAGCCGCTTATCAATGACATCCTAAATAACTATGTAGTTACTATACCCAGCATAGTAATGTAAATGAGAAAAACATGAACCTAGAAAAGGCGGCAAGTAGGGAAAGCCCTCTTGCCGCTGGTTCAAACTACTCTCTCAATGGTTCGTGCATCTTTGGGTGTAATTAGTATTTTCTGGAAAGGGTCAACCCCCTTTTGTTCAAAGAACCAAGTGAGAAAAAATGTGTAAACCATTTGGGAAGAATCAAATACTATTATGAAGTGGAAAATGAAACCACACACCTATTTCAATAATAAAGATAATTTTGCGTATTTATTTCCTATCATTTAAGGGTAAAATGAAACATCTAGCCTTATCATCTGACAGAAGTCTGCCACTACATAATTTTGAGGGTAAACATTTTACATTGACTTCGACATCTAGAACTGGAACGATAAATGATGCAGAGGTGTAGTTATTAAAATGTGCTTAAAAAACGGATGGTACTTTTAGTTTAGTATAGCAAACTATATTTTTTTGAAAAATTATTTCACATATCAAATAAAAACATCTATAATCTCTTAATTTTTAATACTTTACCAGCTTTAAATGATTTATTGATTTTACAATTATTTAACTCTGCCAAATCTGCTGTTGAAATACCAGGAAAATTAGCTGCTATTTCTGTCAACTTCATTTTTTCTTTAGGAATAAAATAAAGATATTTTCCTTTGAAGTAAGTTTGTTTGCTTGTAGGTTGGATCATCCGATCACTTCTGAGGTCTGGATCTGTACTTTTCAGCGGAAGTGTAGAAAATGCATCTATTTTTACTACAGGGCTGAACCTAGATATTTCGCGTGGCTCGTAAAATACAATTTGTTCACCTTCCTCAATACTTAAGCTATCTAATTGATTCCAAGCCAATAGTTGGTGTTTTGTGCATTTTAATTTTTTAGCCATTAATTCTACACTTGCCTTTTCATCCGTTTTGTATCGCTGCATTTTATATCGCGACTCAAAGAAACTTTCATCCGCTGGGCTGCGCATAAATACCGGCTGAAAATTAATAGGATGATTCTCGAGTTCTTCTGAAATCGGCATTTGTAGATAATCTTTAAATGCCTGCATGACCCTTTTAGGTAAGCAAACATAGTTGCCCTCACGATCAGCAGGTATAAATCCTCTTTCATAAGATGGATTTAAAGCTTCTATCATATCAAGTGGTAAAGCAGTTACTTGCGCTATTCTATAGAAACTTACAAAATCAAAAATCTTGACCGTTTCAGTAATCTGTAAATCTAAGTTGGGATAAGAAGGCTCTAATTCATGTTCTTTGTAGTATTCCATTAGATAAAGCACAGAAATAAATGCAGGAACATAATTTCGCGTTTCTTTTGGCAAATAGCGACGCAATTTCCAAAAATTTTTACTTCTAGCTCTCTTAATAGCACGATTTACTCTACCGCCCCCACCATTATAAGCAGCTAATGTCAATGCCCAATCATTGTATTTTTCGTAGTGATACTTTAAATATTTGATGGCCGCTTTAGTAGATTTATGCGGATCGCAGCGCTCATCCGCATAGGCGGTAATTTTTAAACCTTGCTCTACAGCTGTCTCAGGCATAAACTGCCAAAGCCCTACTGCACCAGCATGAGAAATAGCTTTAGGATTCAGAGCAGATTCTACTATAGGGAGGTATTTTAACTCTTCAGGCAAGCCACTTTCTTTAATGTACTTTTCAAAAATATGAAAGTAAAGTAGAGTACGGCCAATTATTTCCTCTGTCCTAGAACGATTTCTCAGTACATAACCTTTAATATATCCCTTAACAACTTTATTGTACTTTGGCAAAACAAAGTTTGGATCAATCTGCTGGAGCCTTGATTTTACAACCTCTTCGTTGTAATCTATATCCTTTGCTGATACAAAATGATAAGGTAAGCTAAAGAAGAAAAAAATAAAAAATATCTTTATAAGGCACCTGCAATGATTCGGGTCCATAGTGTATTTTATATATGAGGTTTCGGTCTCAATTTATATAATTTTATTCATAATGGATAGTGCCTAGATGGTATTATTACAAATAACTATGTGCCAACCTATTTTATATTTGATTATTCTTCAATGGGCGCTATTTTATTTACAAAGTAATTAGAAAAAGCTAAGAGTTTAGCTTCTTTAAACCTATTTGTCATAAATTGAATACCTATAGGAAGCCCATTTGAATGTTTGCCTAAAGGCAATGAAATACCAGGAATACCTACCATATTGGCCTGAACTGTAAAAATATCGGCCAAATACATCGCCACTGGATCATCCATTTGTGTGCCTAAATCCCATGCTGTACCAGGCGCAGCCGGCATAAGGATATAGTCATAGGACTCAAATATTTCAAAAGTTTTCTGTTGGATAAGCCTTCTTACTTTTTGTGCTTTAGAATAATAGGCATCATAATATCCAGCACTTAAAACAAAAGTGCCTAACATAATTCTTCGTTTCACCTCTTTACCAAAGCCTTCCGTTCTAGACTTTTGGTAAGTTTCTAGAAGGTTCTCCGCTTGCTGACTTCGGTGACCATATCGAATACCATCATAACGCGATAAATTGGATGAAGCTTCTGCTGTTGTTAAAACGTAATAAGCAGGAATGATATAATCCAATAAATCAAAGTCAATTTCTTCTACTTCGTGACCTTCTGCTTTGAGCTTCTCTATGCATGCTTGGCATTGTGCCTTTACTTCTGGATCAAGGCTTGGATGATGTAAAGCAGTCCCTAAATAGGCAATCTTCGATTTTTTATCAAACTGTAACATTTGGCTATACGCAGGTACTTCTTTTGTACTTGTTGAAGCATCAAATTCATCCGAACCTGCCATAATTTCCAAGCAAAGCGCTGCATCTTCTACAGAATGACTGAATACACCAATTTGATCAAAAGAAGAACCATAAGCCAATAAACCGTAGCGGCTAACACGTCCATAGCTTGGCTTCAAGCCGATCACTCCACAAAAAGCAGCTGGTTGCCGAACCGATCCACCAGTATCTGTCCCCAAAGAAAACAAACAAGTATCTGCCTGCACGGCTACTGCTGAACCACCAGAAGAACCACCTGGAACTTTGCTTGGATCTGCAGCATTTTTAGTAACACCATAATAAGAGCTCTCATTCGTTGAACCCATTGCAAATTCATCACAATTAGTACGACCAATGATGATCGCATCCTCCGCTAATAAGCGCTCAACAGCGGTGGCAGAAAAAAGAGATTCGAAGCCCTCCAAAATTTTAGAAGCAGCAGTTACACCGTGGCCTTCATAACAGAGCACATCTTTGATAGAAATTACAGCACCAAATAAGCGCCCAACTGAAGAAGCATCTGATTGATATTTATCATCTAATACTTTTGCTTTTGCTCTTGCTTCTGCTGCAAATACCTCCACATAAGCATTTAACTGTTGATGCTCTTCTATCTGTTGTAAATAATGATCAACTAGTGCAACACAGCTAGTTGTTCCCGCTCTTAAATCTGCCTGAATACTTGAAAGCGTGCTATATCGTGGCATAGTACTTTACTTAAATGATGGTACAAAGTCTTTTGGTAGGCTAGGGATATGATATATATCGTCTGTTGAGAACTCCATGGCATACGAATAACTACGAGTATGCCATTAAGTCCCCAACAGATTTTTTATTTCAATTTTGTAATAATATCGTCTAATGAAAGCGCTTCTTGTCCTCCTTCTTTCATGTCTTTCAGGGTAAGATTTCCACTCTCCATTTCTGAATCACCGATTAGTATGACATGAGGCACTTGACGTGCATTAGCGTATTTCATTTGCTTTTTCAGTTTAACTGGATCAGGATAAATCTCCGCATTAATGCCTGCCGCTCTCACTTTCGTTAAACATTGGAAAGCATATTCATGTGATTGATCATCAAATGCAATAAATAATACTTTTAGGCTATTTTCATCCTCTTGTGGGAAGAGGTTGAGTTCTTCCATCACATCAAAAATCCTTGCTGCACCAAAGGAAACTCCAACACCTGACATATCTTTCATTCCAAAAATGCCTGTTAAATCATCATAGCGACCACCGCCTCCGATGCTACCCATAACCACATCTTTCTGAGATTCGATACCCGTATCTACGGCGACTTCAAAAATACAACCTGTATAGTAGCTTAATCCTCTAGCAAGGGTAATGTCAAACTTTACTTTGTTTTTTGCGTCAGCAGGTTTGAAATAGGTAAAGACTTTTTCCATTTCTTCAATTCCTTTCAATCCCATTTCGCTTGACTGAAATTTGTCTTTTAGTCCTGCTAGGTCCTCTATTTGAAGAATTTCGATAATTGTTTCGATAGAAGCATCAGAAATATCTCGTGAAGCCATTTCTTTTTTTACACCATCCAAGCCAATCTTATCTAGCTTATCAATCGCCACAGTCATTTCGACCATTTTATCAGCGATACCTGCCACCTCTGCAATACCTGCTAAAATTTTACGGTTATTGATCTTGATGATCACTTCTATTCCTAGCTTGGCAAATACCTCATCATAGATTTGCGTAAGCTCTGCCTCATAGGTCAAAGAGTTAGAACCTACTACATCTACATCACACTGATAAAACTCCTGATAACGGCCTTTTTGTGGGCGATCGGCACGCCATACAGGCTGGATTTGATAACGTTTAAAAGGAAAGGCAATATCATTCTGGTGCATAACCACAAAGCGGGCAAATGGTACTGTCAGGTCATAACGTAAGCCACGCTTAGAAATCGAAGAAATTAACTTTACAGAATCTTTAGCATTTAGCGCTTCTTCATTGGCTTTCGCCAAATAATCTCCATTATTGAGTACTTTAAAAAGTAGTTTGTCTCCTTCCTCTCCATATTTCCCCGTAAGGGTAGAAAGATTTTCCATGGTCGGCGTCTCAATGGGTTGATAGCCGTACCGGACAAAAACTTCCTTTATTGTACTGAATATAAAACTTCGTTTATTTACCTCATTAGGACCAAAATCTCTGGTCCCTTTTGGCAATGATGGTTTCATTTTATTATTGTTATTCCGATAGGCATCGGAAGTTAAACGTTAATGGCAAAATGTAAAACTATTAACGATTAACCATGAACTAATAACGGTTTAGTAGGCTGAAGAAAACTGGTTCAAGAAGCGAACATCGTTTTCAAATAATAAGCGGATATCGTTGATTTTGTATAGCATCATTGCTTGACGTTCGATACCCATACCGAATGCAAAACCAGAATATTTTTCTGGATCGATACCGCAGTTCTCTAATACTTGAGGATCAACCATACCACAACCCAAAATTTCTAACCAACCGGTACCTTTGGTAATACGGTAATCCGTTTCATTTTCTAATCCCCAATAAATGTCCATCTCTGCACTTGGCTCTGTAAATGGGAAATAAGAAGGACGTAAACGGATTTTGGTTTTACCATACATCTCTTTGGCAAAGTAAAGCAAAGTTTGCTTTAGATCTGCAAAGGAAACATTTTCAGCAATGTACAATCCTTCCACTTGATGGAATTGACAGTGAGATCGTGCTGAGATCGTTTCATTACGATATACACGACCTGGTGCAATGATACGAATAGGAGGTTGATTATTTTCCATTGTTCGAGCCTGAACCGAAGAAGTGTGCGTACGCAATAACATCTTAGTACTGTCCTGAAGATAGTACGTGTCTTGCATATCGCGCGCTGGATGATCTTCTGGTGTATTCATCGCTGTGAAGTTGTGCCAATCATCTTCAATTTCACGCTCTTCTGCTACAACAAAACCAATGCGCTCGAAAATTTTGACAATGCGATTCATCACAATTGAAACTGGATGTCGAGCACCGAGTTCCAGTGGCTCCCCAGGCGCCGTTAAATCCAATGCACCAGCATCTGCTTCTTCTGCTTTTGCCTCTACCTGAGCTTTGAGTTGATTAAACTTAGCCTCTGCTTCTTGCTTCACTTGATTTACTAATTGGCCGAATTCTTTCTTACGTTCATTCGAAATATTGCGAATTTCGCCAAACAGTGGTTTTAATACATTTTTAGCACCCACAAAACGAATGCGGAATTGCTCTAATGCATCAGTATTATCTGGTGCTGCGTCCTGAATCTCTTTTAATAATCCTTTTACCTTGTCAAAAATTTCTGCAGACATAACTTTTTTGTTGTTAGTTATTAGTTGCTTGTTGTTAGTTTTGCTGTCAGTTGCTGGTAACTAGATAACCAACAACAAACAACCAACAACAGATAACTGTCATCTTTGAAGCCGCAAAGGTAATGATTTTGGCCCAAAGCATTAAATCCCATCCGGTAATATTATAGCTTGTAACAAGAAGTTGTTTGGATGAGTTCCTTTTTAGGTTCGGGACGTGGAGGACACAGAGGAAACCAGAGATCATAGAAAAGCTATTTTATATTCTTTAATTTCCTTTATTAACTCTATGTCCAATGTGGTGGCATGTATTTAAACCCTTTCATTTATCTGAGTGCCACAAGGCCGGTTTTGCTTTTGAAAATGCTGATATAATTGAATGAGTTTATTGACCGCATAATCAATACTGTAAAAATCTTGTACGTGTTGACGAGCTTTTTTTGAAAGCAATTTCTGTAAAGGACTATACGCAAGTAAATTTAGAATTTTCTCCGCCAAAGGCTGAGCCTTTCCCGGAGGGACTAATAATCCCGTTTGTAAATCAATACACCATTCTTTAATACC
The DNA here is from genome assembly GCA_022448955.1 of Saprospiraceae bacterium. Lineage (GTDB taxonomy): Bacteria > Bacteroidota > Bacteroidia > Chitinophagales > Saprospiraceae > JALEHC01. The sequence continues at coordinate 16,644 of JAKVCU010000004.1, read as the reverse complement.
ACCAATATCACTTGCAATGACAGGAATACCCGCTGCTTGTGCCTCTAAGCCTGTAATACCAAACATTTCTTCATAAGTAGAAGGATATAAAAAAATGGTAGAGTGATGAAAGAATTCTAGAATAGTTTTTTGCGTACGAAAGCCAAGTAGCTGTACATTATTTTGTAAGCGGAGCTTAAAAATTCTCTGCTTAAAAGCTTTTGCTTCTTTGCCTGTACCAATACAGATTAATTGTACTTCTGGATCTTTTGCGACTACTATTTTCATAGCATTGAGCAAATGATAAATTCCTTTTGTACGATCCAATCTTCCAACAAACAATAATTGCTTGGCTTGAATGTCTTTAGACTTAGGTAGTGGCCATTTATCTATTTCAATAAAATGGGGGATGTGGTGGACTTTATTCACCCTCTTCCTTTTAAGACGCCTGTAGTAATGTTCGGAAGGAACAATATAGTGGATATTCGAAGGGTATGGTCGAAGAATATGCTTTTGTATTTTCGCTTTAAGCGAATGATGAAATATAGCATCTGTGCCATCATGCAGTGTATGGACAACAGGAATATCCTGCTTTCGCAAAACATAAAAAATGCTATTCGTGTATAGCTTATTCTTGTTTATATGAATGATATCTGGTTGGAAGTCATCTATTTTTTGTTTCAGATAATCCATGATGTTATTCTGATATAGACAACTCCTTTTGAGTTGTGCCCATCGTTCTCGAGAGGAACGAACATCTGTAATATCCCTTTTCTTCTTGTTAAAGGATAGGATAGAAGTTTTGATGCCTTTGGATTGAAGTGCTTGATTGATTTGTTGTAAATAAATCTCTGCACCACCCAAGGTCTGGAGGTGATCATTGATAAGTAAGACACGCACGATAATTAGTTTTACAGCTTAAAAAATGAGTACATTAATTCCGTCGTGTATTGATTTCTTAGTTGTTTTCCTGCTTTTTAAGGCAGTGTTTCGAGTAAATGACTTGTAGAAGTTCGCACTTTTCATGATCTGATACCTAAAAAGTTCCAAATATGGTAAGCGTATTACAAAATGAAGATGCTAGAAAAATCCACTCTTATTTAGACAAAACTTTCGTCATTATAATAATCCCCCCCCCTTTGCTTGGTAGGAATACGAGTCGAAAGGCGATAGTAAATACCTGCTACTAATCCGTATGCAAAACCGCCAATATGGGCCCACCAAGCGACTCCAGCACTTTGTGCTGTAGCGACTTCAAGAGAGGCTGTACCACTCATCCATTGCTGCCAAATCCAGAACCCTAGGAATAAAAAAGCGGAAACTCTAATCGTAAAAAATAAGATAAGTACTCGAACACGAGAGGTAGGAAACATCACCAAATAAGCGCCCATAACCGCAGAAATAGCTCCACTTGCTCCAACCGTTGGCACGGTGCTAATGGGGTTGAAGTAAATATGAGCAGCATGAGCTGCTAACCCACCAAGTACATAAAAAATGAGGAATCGGAAATTACCAATAGTTGCTTCGATATTGTCAGCGAAGACCCAAAGGAAGAGCATATTTCCAATTAGATGCATCCAGCCACCATGTAAAAACATACTAGTGAAAAGGGTGAAAAGGTCTTTACCTTCTAGTGTTTCGACAGGAACAGAACCATATTCATAAATGAATGCATTGAGCTGTTCGTAAGGTAGAGAAAGTTGGAAGAGGAAAACAGCTATATTAATTAAAATAAAACCATAACTAAAGAGTGGATAAAATCCTCCCTTTACCTGATCATCACCAATTGGAAATATCATATCGTCTCTTAAATTGTTGAATAACAACAAAAATGAGGAAAATAGATAGGACAGAAAAATTTATTCGACGACCAATTATCGTTGATAGAGTTCTGCAAAGTCTTTATTGTCGGTTGAATTCAAGTTGCGTTGACTGTTTTTTGCCAAAATAATAAATAGAATAGCCATTACAGCGAGAATAGTTGCACTCATTTCTTCAGTTTTTTATACTAAAAGTAAAGCCCCTTAGCTCAGGAAAATGGTCATCCTAAGTGGGAACTTTTTTATCAGTAGATCAAACAGATTAAAATGAACTAATACCATTAAGGTATATATTTCAAATAAGATACCATCTTCTAGTATGGAAATAATAGTATATTTTATTTTTCAATTTATACTACGATAATGACTATTCTTTTATTGTATTATTTTTATACTTTTCCTCTATTTCGCTGCTTTTGTACCAATACAGTAAATCGAATATCTTCTGTTTTTATTTCTTCCCCATACTTTGGATAAGGTGATAAAGTCTGGAAAGTAAAGTCATAGCCTCTATAACTTTTTGTGTTTCCTTGCTTGTTATTACCTTTTACCATTAATTCAATGGTTTGGATTTTTCCCATATTGACTGCTAAGCGAATAACCGCTTTACCTTCCCACACACAATTTGTACCAGTGGGGCAACGAGAGTCTTCCATGATATTAGTGAAGGAGATACTCATTTTTTCTGCACAATTGGTACAGCTCGCAGACTCACCCATTGCCAACGAGATAGGTGTATCTAATTGGAAGGCTTTCTTTTTACTACAGCTAACAATAGAAAGACTTAGAACCACAAGGATAAGTATAAATTTTTGCATAAGTAATTGTTTGATTTATTATCGATTGACGTAAGCTTCGAAATATTTACACTCTTTAATGAGTCTTTGACCAAAACGAGTATCTGTATATCCCATCAATAGGTCAAAATATTCATAAGTTCTGGAAGCTCCATTAAAACGATTGACATAATATTCGTTTTGTTCACATTTAGCAGCCATAAAGAGTGCTCTAGCTAATAATTCTTGATTAGAAGACAGTTCGATTACTTTAAGGAAGTGACGTTTTGCTTCACTACAATCCATATTTTCTCGATTACCTAATGGATAATAATAATGATCAAATACGCCTTCTTGTTCTTTGGCGCGGAGCAATTCGTATTTATCCATGCTTGATCCAGATCGGAAGAAGTCTGTCGCTTTCCAAGTCGGGCCAAAGTAAGTCATATTGTAAAATGCTAGTCCGAGTTGATAATAGCGATAGGCTGCTTTTTCGATATCTGTTTCTGCTCTAGCCTCATACTCTTTTTTACGTAAATCTTCGATCAGTTCTCCTCTATTGTAAGTAAGCGTAGAATCCGGCAATCTGCAGTGAACACAATCATTTATACGTTCGACATATGGTGCATAAAGGCCATAATCATCCCAATCAGGTCGAGGAATATCTTGGTAAGCCTCCCTCGCGATTTCCAGTTTGGAACGAGCTAAGTAATACACTGATTTGACATCTTGGAGGTCGTGTAAAATAGTGCTATCCCCTTTCTCTACCATTCTTCTTTCGATAAAATTTCGACTAGGCTTAAGACAAACGCCAATAAGATCGTCAATCATGACCATACTTGGGTTAGGTAGCATAGCTTGGACAGGATAGTGTGTTAAGAAGGCTTTCCCAGGCTTTTGTTCTTGTCGATAAAGCGTTGCTAATTTATCATTGGTAAAATCTTCAAAGTCTTGATATTTTTCAAATAAAGGATTCAGACGTTCAATATCACTAAGCCTTTTTTCAATATCTTCAGTGATGGTTTGATAAGAGCTAATCTGTAGCGCTAGTTCCCAAACCTTAAGTTGTTCCTTTAAGGCTGGCTTTTTCACCATTTTTTGGGCTTTCTTAAACGTTCTTTGTGCGAAATATTCATTTCCAGCTAAGAATTCAAGATAGCCCTCTGTAATAACCCAAAGTCCTAAATCTTCAATTCTATTATCGTTAACTATTTCTCGAACAAATTTCTGAATATCGATGATATTTTTTCCTGCTTCAGGTCGGGGGCGTTTGTGATAGCGCTTATTATGTGCATTTTGATCATTAAAGCCATAACCGAGCAAGTCTTTTTCTAGTTCTTGGATTTCTTTGATCAGTAATAGGGGGAGATATTCATTGTTGGGATCTAGGTCATATATGGCTTGCATCTCTTCTAAGCGGTTGGCGTGGCTTGCGTTTGCACGAAGCGCATGCATTACGGCTTGTTGTCTTTCTGTTTCACAGCGTAACAAGCAAGCCTTCCATTCTTCATCCGAATGAATATTAAAACTTCGGAATGCAGAAGTTCTTTTGCTGGGGCATTGGTCAAAAATAATAGCAAACAAATACGAAGCCTCTACATTTTCACCCATTCCCATTAGTGCCCCTGCCTTATGCCCCAAAATCCAATAATCAAGAATACTAGGATCATTATCGGTTTTTGGCAATAGATCATCGTAAAGGTCTAGTGCTTGTTGATAATCTTTCATATAGTGTGCTAGGCGAATGAGTTGATAAGCATAACGTAGTCGAAAGTAGTGGGACGCTGTCTGCCGAAAGGTACGCTTGCCTTCATCAATAAGAGATTGCATTTTTTCTTTGTCGCGGGGAATCGGCTCTTCCCAAGGATCCGAATCATCCGTTACATGAGGTTCACATCTCTTAGCAAAATAAAGATAGTCAACTGTTTCAAAGCATTTATTTCGAATGAGATGGCTGACAAATTTATTGCCTTTCATACCATAAGGAGCGGATGAGGATTCACTGGAAAGGGTATTACGAAGCAAGCGAATATCATCTGCGTCCGCTTTATAAACAATTTCACCAATATCCTCTATAGTAGCTACTTCACAAAAGCGTTCTTGCCATTCTTCCAGGTTGCCTGTAATTTGTTCTTGGACTGGGCCTTTATAGTGGTCTGAAATTTCTTTGAAAGAGAGGAAAAAAGGAGCACCCTCCGCCTTTAGATCTATAATTTCTGGATAAATAAAAGAGTATCCTCTAAAGCCTAAGTCATAGGGACCACAACCTTTGGAAATGCTGAAGGGTAGGCTTATGCCAAAACAGATTAATAGGCTATAAAGAATGAGGGACTTAATTAAATCCAGAACAGAGGTTTTCCAGTTGATCATACGAAATATGCTTAATGACAGTACTATCTAGATGATAAAAACTGAGGTATTGTGGTTGAATATCCGATGAGAGTAACTGCACTGCTTTTTGCAAATCTCTTATCGTACAATTTTCTAATCGGATTTGGTCTCCTTTATAAAGATAGTAGCCTTTAAGATAGGTACTTTTAAGGAGTTTAAAGCGGTTGGGAGCAATTTTAACGATGCTTTCATGCGCTTCCAAATCTGTATATTCTAGTTGATTAATAAGCTTTAAAAATTTATCTCCTCGAAATACTACCCCCCAACTATAAATCGGTAGGGCAAGATCGAGTCTTAAAGGATATTCACGAAGGCGATTTGTATATCGTTGCCCTGTAGAGTTATTAAGGATCGAATTTGGTTCTTCCCATTTTTCCAATTCGCCCATATTATAATACATTAGCATTCCTTTATCCACGGGCGGAATACCAGTTTGCTCAAAATACTTAACTTGATGAAGTCTAATCGTTGCAGAAATCCTCACTTCTTCTTTTTCATATCCTTGCTTTAACGCTTGAAGGAAGTGAAAATATTTATCTCGAGTAGACGATGACCAGTCACAGTCTATCTGAATTTCTTTTAGTGAAAGTTGAGTAGGGTGAAGACGTTTGATTTTTTGATAGATCTTTTTGGCTAGGACTGCTACTTCTTCATGAGTTAGATGGACAAACGTTCGATTGGTGATAAAAATAGTTGGAACCATTTCCACCACTTTTTTCAAACTAGCCGTATCCAATTTGGCGGAAGCCAAAGGAACTGCCAGATTTTTACTAAAATTCCAATCTACATCAAAATATTTAACATAAAGTCGTTGAATGCCCAATTCCTGAAGCATGCTTTGTTCTGTATGGTCCAAATGAACTGCTGTTTGCCAATGGTAAAAAGCAGGCTGTGTTGTTACAGCAGGTTGGCAACCCATAAATAAACAAACCAAGCCTATGCAAAAAACAGCTGGTCTCATTTCCTTAAATTAAGCCCTCTCGGATTAAATCATGTAAGTGAATTACTCCTTTGTATTCTCCCTCATCTACTACCAAAAGCTGTGTGATGCTATTTTGTCTCATCATTTGAAGTGCTGCGACTGCTAAAGAGTTAGATGGAATAGTTTTTGGAGTTGTCGACATGATATCGGCGGCCCTCAAATTTTCCATATCTAATCCTTTTTCTAGCATTCGACGCAAGTCACCATCTGTTACGATTCCTTTTAAGGTGTTGTTTTGTGTAACTACAGCTGTAGCGCCTAGGCACTTTGAAGTAATTTCAAGAATCGTTTTTTGAATACTATCCTCTAGTTGAACAGCGGGCATTTGATTGTTGGGATATATATCGCTCACTCTAAGGTAAAGTTGTTTACCTAGTGCTCCACCAGGATGAAACTGGGCAAAATCTTGAGGGGTAAATCCTTTTACGGCAAGTAGTGCCGTAGCTAAGGCATCTCCCATAGCTGCCTGTGCCGTTGTACTAGCTGTTGGTGCAAGATTATTAGGGTCAGCTTCTTTCGCGACAGGCGTATGTAGGATGTAGTCGGCCTGCCGACCAAGAAAAGATTGTTCTTTACTTACCATGGCGATAAGTGGATTGCCTAAGTTTTTAACTAAAGGTACAAGAACCTTTACTTCTGCGGTTTCACCACTCTTACTTATACACAGTACAATATCATCAGGACGCACCATTCCTAAGTCGCCGTGAATGGCGTCAGCGGCATGCATGAAAATAGCTGGAGTACCAGTAGAATTAAGGGTTGCGACGATTTTTTGTGCAATCAGGGCACTTTTTCCAACCCCTGTTATGACTACTCTTCCCTTTGATTTAATAATGGCTTGGACCGATTTGACGAACTTCTCATCTAGACTTACCTGTAACTCATTGAGTGTCAGACATTCAATTGAGATGGTTTGCGCGGCTGTTTTTAATATAAGGTTTGCTTGATTCACACTATTTTTTTGTATTTTTGACAGCTTTTTCAAAAAAGCCCTATTTAGGGGCCATTTTAAAGCTTGAAGAATTCCTTCGAAATGTTCTAAGTAATTGCCTTCAAGTAGGTTTAAGAATTAAAATTTTATTAAATTTAAGTGGTCTGCGCTTCTTCTGCATGAATATTCTTTGGAATGTTCGGCCCAAGATAAGACAAACACTAACAATTCAAAGGAATAAGCGAGAGCGCAAAATACGTTAATTTAAGATTAGTGTGTTATGGTAGTGACGAAAGAAAATTTACATGATGCCCTTCACCATTATTTTGGATTTGATAAGTTCAAAGGGAATCAAGAAATCATTATTCAAAGTGTTTTAGAAGGTAATGACACCTTTGTGATTATGCCCACTGGTGGCGGCAAGTCACTTTGTTATCAGCTTCCAGCTCTAATGATGGAAGGAACTGCTCTTGTCATTTCTCCATTAATTGCCTTAATGAAGAATCAAGTAGACTCGATTCGGGGATATAGTCAAAATGATGAAGTTGCTCATTTTTTGAACTCTTCTTTGACAAAAGCACAAATGAAACAGGTCAAGCAGGACATTATGGACGGTAAGACCAAGTTGCTCTTTATCGCTCCTGAAACCCTAACAAAGGAAGAAAACATTGAATTCTTCCAACAAGTAGGCATTTCATTTGTAGCTGTAGATGAAGCGCACTGTATTTCGGAATGGGGCCATGATTTTCGTCCAGAATATCGTCGCATTCGTATCATGCTACAATCCATAGGTAGCAATATTCCTGTAGTAGCCTTAACAGCCACGGCTACGCCAAAGGTACAATCTGATATTGTTAAGAACCTCAATATGAAAGAAGAGAAGACGTTTATTTCTTCTTTCAATCGCGAGAATTTGTATTACGAAGTACGTCCGAAAGGAAAAAAGGAACAGACGCTAAAGCAAATTGTCCAAATTATTAAATCAATAAATGGCAACTCTGGAATTATTTACGTTCAAAGCCGAAAAGCAGCAGGTGAAATTGCTGAAGCCTTAGCTGTAAACGATATCAAAGCAGCTCCATATCATGCAGGCCTAGACGCAAAGACCAGAAGTAAAACACAGGATGATTTCTTGATGGAGGAAGTGGATGTCATTGTGGCTACCATTGCTTTTGGCATGGGAATAGACAAACCAGACGTGAGGTTTGTCATTCACTATGACATTCCTAAATCTATTGAAAACTATTATCAAGAGACTGGGCGTGCAGGCCGTGATGGTTTAGAAGGAAAATGCGTAGCATTTTATGCTTACAAGGATATTTTGAAATTAGAAAAGTTTCTTCGCGATAAGCCTGTAGCAGAAAGAGAGATGGGGGCTCAATTGATGCAGGAAGTGATGGGATACTCTGAGACGACTTCCTGTAGAAGGCGTTTCTTGTTACACTATTTTGGGGAGCAGTATGATGATTCACAGTGTACCAATATGTGTGATAATTGTAAGTTTCCAAAAGAGCGAATTGAAGTAAAAGAGGAGATGAAGCATGCATTGGAAGCAATTAAAGACTTGGACGAAAATTATGGCATCAAACAGATGCTTGATTTCATCCTAGGCAAGGAAACTAAAGAAATCCAAGACTTTGGATTTGATAAGAAGCCCCTATTTGGTATTGGTAAAGGAAAAGATCAAACCTTCTGGAGTTCTATCCTTCAACATGCCATTTTGAATAATCTTCTGTATAAGGATATCGAAAGTTATGGCCTTTTGAAAATAACAGATAAGGGACATGCTTTTATAGCTAAGGCGGAAGATATCCAAATTCCATTAAATCACAATTTCGAAGTGGAAACAATGGATATGGAAGAGAATACCGGTGGTACTGCTGTTTTGGATAATGTATTGATGGGGATGCTAAAAGATTTGAGAAGGAAAGAAGCACGTCGCAAAAGTATTCCTCCCTTTATTATCTTCCAAGATCCCTCTTTAGAAGATATGGCGACTACTTACCCTATTTCCATGGAGGACATGGCGAATGTCTCAGGTGTGAGTAAAGGAAAGGCTATTCGATATGCCAAACCATTCCTGGAGTTAATCAAATCTTATGTAGAAGAGAATGATATTATTCGCCCAACTGATTTTGTAATGAAGCAAGTGGCTAAAAAGTCAAAAATCAAGGTGAATATCATTCAGTCTATCGATAGAAAAATTCCGTTAGAGGATATTGCTTCCGCAAATAATATTTCTATGGATGAATTGGTGAAGGAGTTGGAAGCCATTGTATTTTCTGGAACGAAAGTAGATATTGATTACTACATAGATGAAAATATTGATGAGTACGCTAGAGAAGATATCGAAGAATATTTCATGAACGCAGATACTGATTCTGTGGATGTGGCTTTTAAAGAGTTACAAGAAGACGATATCAGCATTGATGAAATTCAGATAGTAAGAATTAAATTCTTATCGGATAATGCTAACTAATTTGATGAATAGCTAGTGGTTGTTGGTGAACATAGCCAACAACCATTCAGCAGCAAGTATCCACTTTATCAATTGGGAAAAGGTGAATTTTCATCTGTTTAAAATTTTTCTGCACAAATGGAACCGCTTTGCTCCCGCCTGCGGCCGACAGGCTCGCATAATCTTTTTTAATCATACCCTTGCGTGTCCGCCTAAGGCGGATGATTAATAAAGATCATGCTCGTTTTATATGGTTGAATATATCTGTTCATTTTATTCTAAGGCTTTATTACCATATATATCTAAATGACTCAGCCTATTGAAGGTACTTTTTAAAACTCAAATTCATTCAAATGAAGCTTATCATTATCAATGGCCCCAATCTAAATTTGCTCGGTAAACGAGAACCAGCAATTTATGGTAAGAATACTTTTGAAGAATTTTTCGCATACCTCCAAGAAAAATATGCAACTATCACTTTGCATTACTTCCAAAATAATTCAGAAGGTGCTCTAATTGATAAACTTCATGAAGTAGGTTTCAACTATACGGGCATCATTATTAATGCTGGTGCTTACACTCATACCTCTATTGCCATTTCAGACGCTATTGCGGCAATAACGACTCCAGTGATCGAAGTTCATATTTCAAATATCCACGCAAGAGAGGCTTTCCGCCATCATTCTTATATGGCACCCAAGTGCCAAGGAAGTATTATTGGTTTAGGACTGAGCGGCTACGAATTAGCTATTGATTATTTTATTGATCAAGCTAGCGAGATTTAACACTTTTTCGGGCACTCGGCTTTGGTATCCATTATTTCCATCTTTCTTTGAGTTCGAACTCCAAAATTTCAGCGCCTTTCTTAATCAAATCGTGCTAAATGTGGGCCAGCAATCGTTTGCAGTGTTGCTAGTGCTAGACCTTCAGCTTCTTTACTCTTAAAACCTTTATTCATATAGTAATCTTCCAGCCGTACTTGTGATTGGAAATAAGCTATTTTGAAAGCAGTAACTAAGCGTTGGTGTAAAGCATCTCTCGCGGCCCAACTATTGATATTATCCCAAATTTTAGCATTCCACTTCGTCAGCTTTTTTAGCTCAGAAGTGCTCAATTTAGAAGGCGAAAGAAATAACCTTGCTCTTTCTGAAGCTGCTTGTGCAATATCCCCTTGATTAATCTTTGGATCAGGATTGAGATCGCTAGCGATTGTTTGTACTAGCTTCACTTCTGGCCAGTACATGAATTCGTCACAAGCCTGTAATTGAAAATGATCGCTATCAAAATTGTTATATGCTTTGTATGCATTTGTTGTCTCTCTTGGATGCATTTGGAACAACCAGCAAGGAGCTGCAATATCAGTATCTGGAGCGCTATGTACATAGTGAACATGCAAAATTAATTGCTCCAAATCTTCATAAGCATAAGTAGCATTATAATTAAAGGGAGGTTGATTCTTAATCTTTTTGCCTTGATATGCTTTACGAATAGCAGTATTCATCAAATCGTTAACCTCTGCATTGGGCCCAATAGTAGTGAATAATAAATAAGCCTTATAAACATTAGCAATAGGCAAATTATACTTTTCTAAAGATGCAGGGGCAGAAGGATCGTCAATCAAGTTGCTGATGATATTTTGCAAAGTCCCATCACTACTCGTTTGACCACTACTGTTCATATATTGAGATAATACCAAATACTTCTGTAAATCTCGATTACGCATTAGTGTTTTTTCATATGCAGCTGTTGTACCTTTGCCATAATAGCCATCCAAACTGCTCGAATAAGTTCCTTGTACTTTTAGTACTTTTTGTAGTTCCAATGCAGAACGACGTTTCACCTTAGAGCGAATCGTAGGAAGGGCGGAATCTGTGCCAAAGGAATTAGGAATGCGGCTTGGCAGACTTGGGTCTTTTGCTACAGGAGATTTTGACCGAACATCGTCGTAATTCTTTGGTACGACATCGTATGGGGTTGAGCGATTCTTTTGGGGATTATCTTCTATAGTAATATCAAATAAAGGACGTTTTAGTCCACCAGCTTCAAAGCTATTCACCTGATGCAAAAGTGTTGTGTTCATCCTTTTCACAAAGGCATCTTTAAATCCCAGCTTACGCACTCTACTCACATCTTTTTTAGCATCATTAATATCATTATAAAGCCCTGTGACAATTTTTATCTGATTACCATTTAAAATAACATATAAGTCACCAGCTCTATAATAATCTTCCCAGTCAATATTTTTTTTGATATTACGAATCCCCATTTGGATAATAGCCGTAGACCTCCCCTCTGAAAGTAATCTTTCTTGAACAAATGCACCAGAATATCCTTTTGACCTAACAGCGGATGCCATCTTTTCAGCATCTCTCTGCTTGTCAAATCCACCTATATAAACTTGAGTCAAATTGCCCTCTAACTTAGTGGCATGAAGAAACCCAAGTGAGCGTAAATTTTCAAAGTCTTGTGCTTTTGCATCTAAAAAGGTACCTACCAAGACGGTATAGTAAGCATTATTTTGTGTAAACGCACTTATGCTGGTTACCAAAATGAATAATACCGTATATCCAAACTTTTGCATGCTTCCACTGTTTTTTAATTCTTTAGGCTGTTGAATGCTATTTTTTCAGCCACACTACTTTTTAATACACTCTCATCTCAATGACGATGTATTTAACGTAAATATAAGCATATTTCATGTATGAGTTTCACTTTTTTGTTTAACCTATTTTTATTGTTAGGCTTTCGCCAAATGAAAAAGCTTAAAACCCAACTTAGGAAATATTGATTGAAGATGTTATATTGTATCTGATAAAATGTACCTAAAACAAAAAATGAGACGGATGGTGAAAAATATGGTACGGATGAAATTTAAACACACTCTTAACCAGAAACCAAATCAGCCCTTCTATTCAGAAAATTGTTTTAAAGTTTTGCTAGCAGTAATTGATCACAACTAAAGCCATTGGATGGATAAATCCACATCAGAGGAAATGACCTTTGTACTCAAAATAAATATCGAAGTGTTAACAAAAGTCCATTATTGGTTAAAGTATCTTAGAAATTGAACTAGCAAAAGGTACTGAGCATTATAAGAAAGTGCAGATGGCTTTACGTCTATGTGGCAGATATAAGAAAAGTCATTTTGTAATGAACCACACAAAAATTTATTTAGCGTAAAGGGTCTCGTCTAGCATTTTCTGTAGTCTGAATATTATACTAGTTTATTGAATAATATTTGGTATGTATCAAAATAAACGAATCTAAAATTTCGTAAAAGAGGAGGGATCTAAGACTTTCCCTTGAACAAAATTGAGAAAATGAAAAGAGCATTTATGATAGAGTTTGAACTTCCTGAAGTTTTAACTGAAGATTTCTTGGAACTTGTTCCTCAGCAAAGAATGATGATTAATAAAATGTTAGCAGATGGAGATATCAAATCTTATTCGCTATCGATAGATCGTTCTACCTTATGGGCAGTAATGGCAGCCACTTCTGAATTCGAAATCATGGAGATGATTGCAAAGATGCCACTTTGTGATTATATGACACCGCATATCTCTGAACTGATGTTTCACAATGGAGCAGAAGCAATTACTCAGTTTTCTTTGAACTAGATGTAATAATACTTTGCTTCATCAAAGCCCTGTGCCGAATGCTATCGGTATAGGGCTTTATTTTTTAACGAGCCAGATATTGATTTGATTACTAAACGTCTGTCTGAGATTTTTTAATCAATTATCTATTACCCGATAGCTATACGGCTATTTCCCACATATCCCTACAAAGCAAGTTGATAAAAGGTTAAGCAAGGATTTAGGTTGATCAACTAAGGACTATCTAAAGTTAAAGCTCGGCAATAAGTAGTAAATTGCTACAATAAACTTTCAGCCAAAGGCTGACAGCTTGGTGTCCATCCAAAATCGTGCATAACTTTCCTATCATCAGCCACCATCTATTTTTTGCCTGACCATTTTGTTCTATAAGCAATTTTGTCTAAGCACTTAAGTAGTTAGGCTAGAACCTGTCTGCCTATGGCTGAAATTGGTATAACAAATTTCAGCCATAGGCAGACAGGCTTTAACGTCCCTTCTAAAATCGTGTGTAACTTTCATATTGTCAGTTATTTACGATTTTTGAGCTGACGCTGTGCCTGCCGGCAGGCTGGAATTTATTATACAAGCAATTTTGACTAGCCGCTTATTTACGATCACTACGATTATGTCCATAAGTGCCTTTTATGGTCTTTATAGATCATATTTCCAAACTAATATAAAAAGAGTATTAGGAAGCAAATATCCTTTTGCCTTTAGCTAAAACAATAGCTTCCGCATAGACGATGACGCGATGAGCTTAGTATAGCTTAGTCCGGATTAAAAAAGTTCAAAAAAGAGATATTGCTTATCCAACAGTATCATAGAACCTATAAACTAAGCGCTGTAAAGTAGTTTTTTAGTTTGAGATTTACATTTTTGTTTGATAATCAATAAATTTTACAATTTTTTATAACAAAAAAATTCGCAATTGTTAAGATTTCCTTTAATTTTATAAAGAAGTTTTTTAAGAACACTTCTTCCCATCCATGAACAACACGTTAAATTCCATATCCTTGAGCTTTTTTTAGCCCTGTCTGTATAGACGAAACTCAAAAAGCACTTTGTTTTGGCTTTTCAGGTGTTGTTCTCGATTGGAAATTTACTTTTAAGATAACTTCAATGAATATAATTTAAGGGAAACCACTGCATTCTTAAACCAAAACATGCAATGAATTGGCAAACGACCATCTACAACGCATTCGCTGGGATCAATTCCTCTGAAAAAAATGCATTGGTTCGTTTCTTGCTAGAGCACTCTGAAAATGGATCCAAAAGAGGTATCGAAGAGGCCATTGAATATGCCATCAAAAGTAAACCATCTTTTGGAGGTTTCATTTTAGTAGCTCGACAAGGCAAAGAAATTGTAGCGGCTATTGTCGCTAATAGAACCGGCATGGAAGGTTATGAGCCCAACAACATCTTTCCTTTTGTTACTCAACATCGTGAGTTAAAACAAGAAGAAGAGATGTTATCTCTACTTCGTAAAGCAGTCAGCATGGCTGACGGTGATGTAGCACTACATGTAAAACCGGATAACCCTAAAATGGAGCTGTTCAAGAAAATTGGTTTTCAAAATCAATACCTTGAATTAAGATTGTGTAAAAATGCTACTGCGGTAGCTTAAGCCTATCAGAGAATCTGCACCAAATCAATTCCTAATCTCAGGAATCAATTATTTAGCTCTGAACGTTGTACCACATACTCTATAAACTTATATCTACACCTAAAAATTTGTTTTGACCAACAAGTTAATGGAAGTGTATTACCTAGGACGTTTCGGTCTATAATGAATAGGTCTCTTGGTATCATATTGAACTGAATTCAAAAAGAAGTTTGGATTTAGCGGAAAGCCTATTATATTAACTGTTAGTAAGGTAATAGGCTAAGTGTGCGAATCACTATTTTATGCTCCTGAAAGAGTATACTGAAACTACTATTAGATTGTTTGCTTTCTCCATTTTGGCAAAAAATAGGATATCACAACGCTTTCCGCCCATCACAATGCCAAACTTATGATTGAAGCAGCAAAAATTCATTTGTCGAAAGACAAAAAGTTCAAACCTTTAATTGAGGATATCCAGATCGAATGGCCTGTCATTAATGATGATGTCTATTTCTATCTCATCCGTTCTATTGTTTATCAGCAACTTTCTGGCAAGGCAGCAGGAACAATCTTTGCTCGTTTTTTAGAATTATTCTCCGAAGGATATCCCTATCCAGAACCTTTATTGGGTTTTGATATTGTTGATTTAAGAGCTGTTGGCCTTTCCAGACAAAAAGCTTCCTATATTTTAAATGTTGCTGCGTTTTTCCAGACCCATCAATTAGAAAACAATGATTGGCAAGCCATGGAAGATGATGAAATCATCCAGTTTTTGACTCAAATTAAAGGGGTTGGTAAATGGACGGTGCAAATGATTTTGATGACTAGTCTAAATCGCAGTGATGTGTTTCCTGTAGATGATTTAGGCATTCAAAAAAGTGTGCAAAAGCTTTATGCTTTTGAAGATAAGGGTAGAAGTCTAAAGAAAAAAATGTTGGCATTATCTCAGCCTTGGCGTCCTTATCGTACCATTGCTTCTTTTTATCTTTGGCGATTCCAAGATATACCAGCCTAAAAATGGTTCATGCTTGCTGGGATATGCTATGACTCAAACGAACGACCAAATTATATGCAGATAGATCGAATTATAGGAAGATTTGAAGGAAAAGAAAAAGGGCCATTACTCATCGTACTCGGCGGAATGCACGGAAACGAACCTGCAGGGGTAAAAGCGATGGAGCTACTTTTTAAAATGATTGAAGTGGAGCCAATCACTAATCCATCATTTACTTTTCATGGTTGTCTATTCGGATTAAGAGGCAATTTGAAAGCCATGCAAAAAAAAGTCCGATTTATCCATAAAGACTTGAACCGGCAGTGGACACGAGAAAATATTCAACGCATTAAAAATGCACCCCTAGGGCAGTTAGATAGTGAAGATGTAGAATTACTAGAACTTATCACAGTCATTGAAGAAGAAATTGAGCACTATCAGCCAACCAAGATTGTATTGCTTGACCTACATACGACTACTGCTTTTGGTGGCATATTCAGTATAGCGACAAATGACCCCAAAAGTGTAGAAATGGGAATTGAATTCCATGCGCCTGTTATCAAGGGTTTGCTGAATGGTGTCAATGGTACCAGTCTGCATTACTTCAATAATAATAATTTTGCAGTAGAGACTATTGCCGTTTGTTTTGAATCTGGGCAGCATGATGAAGAACTTTCGATCAATAGAGCCATTGCTGCTATTATTAATTGTATGCGAACCATTGGCTGTGTAAAAGCCAATGATGTTGAGAATAGACATGACCAGCTACTCATCGAATTTTCTAAGCATTTACCCACTGTAGCAGAGTTGGTCATGTGTCATAGTATTGCAGAAGGTGATGATTTTGTAATGAAGCCAGGCTATAAAAACTTCCAAAAAATTAAGAAAGGTGAAGTCCTAGCACATGACAAAAACGGAGCGATCCATGCTCAGGCTGATGGTAGAATACTCATGCCACTCTACCAAAAGCAAGGTGATGATGGATTCTTTCTTATTCGTGCAGCAGAAGATTATTTTGCTTATTAAATCATCAGGAGACTTAAGCAGATAACCATATTAAACTTTGTAATTGAAAAATAAATATCATTGATAATCAATTATTTAAAATTTTTTA